>CAYRSY010000059.1:0-9630 GCA_964427105.1 uncultured Dehalococcoidales bacterium | reverse complement strand
GCGGCTGTTAACCGCTAGGTTCTAGGTTCGAATCCTAGTCGGGGAGCCATTTTTTAATCAGTGTTTGCTCCCATGAACTTTGCCCCGGATGCATGGTAGCATCTCCCTTGACTCATTCTCCTTATTCCTCTATTCTTTATTTTTGAAAACGCTTCCGCACATACTATGGTGCAGGATGTGTTTGTCTAAAATCTTGAGGAGAACCAACCTGTCATGCTTAATCTGTCCAAACTCAAAGTGTTTTTCCCAATGCTTATAATTCTTACGCTTTTTACTATGATAACCGCTTCGTGTAGTAAAGAAGAGGCTTCTATCAGCATCGAAGAAAGCAATAACCGCGTAGCCCAATCTACAGTGCATGTAGCTGCCGTAGGGCTGGGTACCATACTTGAAGACATCACTGACGAGGCTGACCGCATACAAGCCATTCGCGACTTCATTGACCCAATTCGCTTTTTCAATGACGAGTCAGGTTATTTTTATGTCTATTATTACAATTGTACCAATGTAGCTCATGCCATAGATAAAACTCTCCTGGGCAAAGATCTGACTGATTACACGGATATGAAAGGTATGTTCGTCATTCAGGAGTTATCAGCGGCAGCACAGAACGGAGGCGGCTTTGTGATATTCTATTGGCCGCATCCCGAGACCAAAGATGAACTGCGGAAAATCGGTTATGTCGAGCCTATCCCCGGGACAGATTATTTCATCGGCACAGGTTATTATCCCGATACGCAATAAATAATGCCGGGATAAAAACAGGGTGTTGACGCAGCTCTGTCTTTGGATTATCCTGTGAGCGCCATGAACGTCTCTGATGCAGTCACAGCCGTTGAAATCAGAGACGTTTGCGTTTCATTCGGCAAACTAAAAGCCCTGGATAATCTATCGTTGCAAATCCCGCGCGGAGCCAGTTTCGGCCTGCTCGGGCCTAACGGAGCGGGGAAAACCACCCTTATAAGGGTGCTGGCGGGACTGCTGACGCCACATTCCGGCAGCATAGATGTTATGGGAAGACATCCTTCCCGTCAGACCGCGCTATTGACCGGTTATATGCCGCAGCTTCATTCCCTCTACAACGAGCTTTCCGTCCGGCAAAACGTGGCTTTTTTCGCCTCTATCTATGGACTCAAAGGGAAGCATAAGCTTGAAAGAGTGGATGAAGTCATAAAGCTGGTGGATTTATGGGACAGGCGCAAAGATTCCGTGCAAAATTTAAGCGGAGGCATGCGCCAGCGTGTCAGCCTGGCGTGTGCCATAGTGCATAGTCCCCGCTTGCTGCTGCTGGATGAACCGACTGTCGGCCTTGACCCCGAACTGCGCGTCACATTCTGGGATTATTTTAAGAAACTTACCGCTCAGGGCGTCACGCTTGTAATTTCCAGCCATACCATGGATGATGCCGCTCATTGTGACCGGCTTGCCTTTATGCGGCAGGGACGAATTATTGCCAGCGGAACACCCGCGGAGTTACGAAGTTTTACTGGTTCGCCCGATGCCAGTCTGGAAGATGCCTTCCTGTATTGCATACGTCATGGAGATCAATCCAGTGCCTAAATACGCGCTGCCTATAGCCGGGCGCATTATTCTGCAATTGGGACGTGATCGGCGCACCCTTGCGCTTATCGTCATGGCTCCCGTTCTGGTGATGACGCTTATCGGCCTTTCTTTCTCGGATAAAAGCCAGCTCGATTACATCGCGCCGGCGCTGCTGGCGACCGTGGCGCTGTTTTTCAGTTTTCTCATAACCGGCGTAAGTTTTTTGCGTGAACGCTCTCAAGGCACGCTGGAACGCCTGATGGCATCCCCTGTTTCTCGCTTTGATGTGGCATTGGGATATTTGTTGGGGCTATTCGTTTTTGCCCTGCTGCAAACACTGATTATCTTTTTTTTCACCATATATGTTCTGGGCGTTACGTATCGGGGAGACCTCTGGCAAATTCTTGTTTTCCAACTGGTAATTATCGCAGGTTCAGTCAACCTGGGAATTTTTACCTCCACCTTTGCGCGTAATGAATTCCAGGTCATTCAATTCATCCCCATCATCATATTGCCGCAGATATTTTTAGGCGGCATCCTATGGTCGGTGGAACAGATGCCGAGGTATCTTCAGTATTTGTCCAATGTACTGCCGCTTACGTATGCTGTACGGGGCTTGCGCGACATTATGCTGAACGGCCTGAGCCTGTGGGATGTCAGGCTGGATTTTATAGTGCTTGTTGCTTTTACCCTGTTAACTACCGTCCTGGCCTCAATTACACTAAAACGCGGCGTTAATTAGTACGAAGCCTCTGTAAGAATGGCGGCATGCCGGGTACGCCTGCCCTTCATTTATCTATTGCGCTTCTGATGCTATAATAAGCGCGTATGTCCGGTTAGCGGACTGTAGCTGCAGGGAACTTCACTTTAGCATAAACTCATTATGTCAAGGAGAAAACCGTGGATAAAGAGAATCTGCTCGAAATTTCCGACCTTGTTGTATCAGTCGATGGCCGTGAAATCTTGCATGGTCTGAACCTGGCTGTAAAGCCCGGGGAAACCAATGTTATTTTCGGCCCCAACGGCGGTGGCAAAACTACTTTATTGATGACTATCATGGGATTTCCGCGCTATAAAGTTTTGCGTGGAAAAATACATTTCAAGGGGAAGGATATTACTGAAATGCCAGTTGATGAACGCGCCCGTCTGGGCATCGGCATTTCTTTCCAGCGTCCTCCTGTGGTGCGGGGAGTTAAAACCCGTGATATGGTATTGGCCTGCATGAGGGATGGCGAAAACGAGGATTTGCTCAATGAGATGGCTGAAAAAACACATATGTCTGCTTTTCTCGGCAGAGATATCAACAGCGGGTTTTCAGGCGGGGAGATCAAGCGTTCAGAAATGTTACAGCTTCTGGCGCAGGGTCCCGATTTAGCTTTGCTGGATGAACCTGAGTCCGGAGTCGATTTGGAAAATATTGCTCTCATCGGCCAGCTTATAAATGAAGTGATTGGCAAGATGCATCCTATCCGTGAACGCAGCCGCAGCGGACTTATCATTTCGCATACAGGACATATACTCGATTATGTCAATGCACGCACCGGATATGTTTTGTGCGGTGGGCAGATTATATGCGAGGGCGATCCGCGCGACATTTTGAATACGATAAAAGAAAAAGGTTACCAGGAGTGCGTTGTATGCTTGAAGAAATGAAGTCAAGCCATGAAAAAGCTATTGCTGCCGAGAATAAAAAAGCGGCGATAGGCGATGATGTGGATATAACCAAATATGAAAGCCAGATAGTGCCTGAACCAAAACAGATGGATACTTCTGAAATATCTGCGCGGGACAGGGAGAATATCTTGTCGACAGGCGTCACTTTGGATGATGTCAGTCAGCGCTCAGGCACTTTCGTGCAAATTGATAACCAGCCGATGCACACTGCCGTGAAACAGGAAGGCCTCGAGATTATGGCTACCAGCCAGGCTCTGGCCAAATATGATTGGCTCAGGGATTACTACTGGAAAGCTGTTTCTACGGATGCCGATAAATATACGGCACATGTAGAAATGAACAATGCAGACGGATATTTCATGCGCGCTTTACCGGGTGTAAAAACAGTTTTCCCGGTACAGGCATGCTTGTATCTATCAAAAGCCAAATCAATACAGGATGTGCACAACATCGTTATCGCAGAAGAAGGTTCGGAACTGCACATTATTACAGGCTGTTCAACTGCCGGACGCGAACCTGGTCTGCATCTTGGCATATCCGAATTCTTCATCAAAAAAGGCGCAAAGGTCACCTTTACCATGATACACAGCTGGTCGCCTGAAACCGAAGTGAGGCCCCGTACGGCCACTATCGTCGAACAGGATGGCCTTTTCATGAGCAATTACATTATCATGCGTCCGGTACGTTCCATGCAGGCTTATCCTTCCGTGCATTGCGTCGGGGAGAATGCCACTGCGCGGTTCAATAGCGTTGTGGTGGCTACGCCGGGTTCCAAGATAGATATAGGCTCCCGTGCCTTTCTCTCTGCCAGAGGAGCGAAAACCGAAATGGTGGCGCGCACCATCAGCACAGGTGGAGACATCGTCTCCCGGGGCTATATTGAAGCCAGCGAACTCGAGACCAAAGGACATCTGGAGTGCCGCGGCCTTATACTGGGTGAGAACGGCGGCTCCATCCATGCTATCCCCGAGATAAAAGGATGCCGTGCCGGAGTGGACCTGTCGCACGAAGCTGCCGTAGGGAAGATTGCAGAGGAGGAAGTGGAATATCTTATGGCTCGCGGGCTGACGCGTGATGAAGCGACTGCCGCTATTATCCGGGGTTTCCTTAAGGTTGATATACAGGGCTTGCCCCCTATGCTTAACGAGGAAATGCAGAAAGCTGTCAAGGCAAGTGAGGCGGATTTGTTTTAGACTTCAGGATGATAAAATAGTCTCCTTTGCGACTAAAATAAAGCATGCTGTGAGCATAACTCACAGCATGCTCGTTTATAATTGTTAAGTCAGCCTTGTAAATTCCGATTGACACTATCGGGCTGGTTTCATATAATCGGATGTGTGTTTATAGAGAACATTGAATAATTGAAAACTATGCAGTCAGCATTTAAACCTGTTAAAGTCGCTAACGAACGGATTTTCCGTCCACCCAGATCTAAGACTTGGCATTTTACCGTGTCTCCCATTCGGAGACGCAGGATAAGGCGTTTCTCGTACATCGAAATATTTTACACATATGTTGTCATATCATTGGCAGGAACAATCTTTCTTGCTTTACCTTTATCAAGCCAAGACGGCAGCTCGATAGGGCTTGTAAATGCACTGTTTATGGCAACATCCGCATTAACTACCACCGGTCTTGTAGTAGTTGATCCCGGAAGCATGCTTACATTGTTTGGACAGATCGTGCTTCTTGTACTCATTCAGGTTGGTGGCCTTGGCTATATGGTTTTTGTCATGTCCGTTTTTTATGCCCGCCATAAAAGGCCTTCCGTGAGGGTCAACTCGACTTTAAAAAGTTCCATTGCAGGTATTTCTGTTGCCGGAGCTAGGGAGTTGGTTGGCACAGTATTATTAACGACATTGATCACAGAGTTCTTAGGTGTTATTCTTCTGGCATTTTGTTTTGCGCATGATTATTCACCTGTAAAGGCAATATACCTCGGTCTTTTTCATTCCGTATCCGCTTTTTGCACTGCCGGATTCAGCCTGTTCACGGATAGTTTTATGTCTTACAGCGGCAGCATACCAATAAATTTGATTCTCTCCGTCTTGAGCATAATCGGCAGCATCGGATTTTTTGTGATATATGATATTTTCAACCGGACACGTAAAGTGATAAACGGCGTTAAATACCATCCTCTATCAGTCCATACAAAACTGGTGTTATATACTTCTTTTGCCTTAATGCTCATAGGCTCCGTGTTTTTCTTTTTCAGCGATACGCGTTTCTATGCAGTGACAGTCGGCGGACAGGTATTACAGGCTGTTTTTCAGGCGGTTTCGGCTTCCACGACTACTGGTTTTAATACTATCGACATCGGTGCTTTGGGTTCTGCCGGACTGCTTCTATGTCTGCTTCTCATGTTCATCGGCTCCGCTCCCGGCGGCACAGGCGGCGGCATAAAAACTACAACCTTTGCCCTGAACGGTTTTGCGCTTGTGCGCATGCTAAAAGGCGCTCACGATGTCGTCATATTCAAAAGGAAGATTCCTCGTGAAAATGTCAACCAGGCACTGACTACAGGCTTATTGGCTGCTTTAGTAATATTTTTTGGTCTGCTGGTTTTGCTGGTTTTCGAGAAACAATCCTTTACTAGTCTGTTATTTGAAATAGTATCGGCATTCGGTACGGTGGGACTTTCGACGGGAATTACTTCGAGTCTTACTATATCAGGCAAAATTATCCTTTGCGTTGTTATGCTGATAGGCAGAGCCGGCTTGCTGACGATTGGCCTGGGCGTATTAAGAAGGCAGCAGGCTTCTGATATTACGGTAAACTATGCTGAGACGGAAGTCTTTGTGAGTTAAAAGCCCCGATTGTTCCGCGTATAAAAATTGTGCTGAATAATAACGGGTTATTGGAGGGGGTATGAAAAAACAGGTAGCTGTATTTGGTTTGGGACGTTTTGGCTCAAGTATGGCAGAAACCTTATCCAGAATCGGCTATGAAGTGGTGGCAGTTGACGTTGATAACGAAAGGGTCCAAGAAGTTGCGAGCAAGGTATCCCAGGCAATCCAGGGGGACGCTACTGACGAAGGGTTTCTTAAAAAGATTGATGCTTCCAACTTCGATGTGGCCGTCGTGGCTATAGGCACGGATTTGGAAAGCAGTGTGCTATGCACCTTACTGGTAAAGAGCATGAATGTCCCCTATGTCGTAGCCCGCGCCGAAAACGATGCCCATGCCAGTATTTTAACCAAGATTGGGGCTGATAAAGTAGTCTATCCCGAGCATCAAATGGGCAGCCGTTTGGCGCATCTGTTGAGTTTGGAGGATGCGCAGGATTATATTCCGGTTATCTATAACTATGGAGTAGCTAAAATGGGGGCTATGCCATGCTTTGTCGGCAAGACAGTTTCGCAGTTAGGGTTTGGACGCAAAGGCGAATGGGGGGTAGTAATCCTGTTAATCTTGCGCAGTGGCGAAGCCATAGTTAATCCCTGTGATATAGAGGTGATAAAAAGCGGGGATATACTCGTTACGGCTGGTGAAGATGACAAGCTGGAAGCCCTGATATCCGCGGCTAAAAAAGCTGGATCATAGTATGCTTAACGGGGAAATACAGAAAGCCGTCAAGGCAAGTGAGACGGATTTGTTCTAGACTTCAGGATGATAAAATTATTTCATTTGTATATGGAATGACAAAGGCCGTGAGATAAAATCTCACGGCCTTGTTTTTATCATTGTTAAGTCTGGCTAGTACATCCTGTACCAGTCAGAGCCGCGGAACAGCGCTCCGAAGAAAGCCCATAGCCAGACAATTCCGTAAAAGATATATATACCCACCACCACCGCGTAACTCTGAGTAACAAAGAAAGCTATACTCAGAATTATGCCAAGAATGATGGTCCCGATGAATTTTCCTTTATCTCTTTTGAAAGTATATAACCATGTCCATGCGCTGAGGAAAAATGCCAGGAGAACGGCCAGTGTTTTGCTCTTGCCTCCGCTGTACTGGTAGGGCATCCCCCCGTACATAGGCTGCGGTGGAGGATAACTGGCATAAGGAGCTTGTTGTGGCGGAGGCGCATAAACAGGCGGCGGCATGGGTTGTCCGGCAGCCGCAGCTCCGCAGCGCGGGCAGAAACGCATTCCATCCTGATATTGGGTACCGCAATTGCCGCAAAAAGGCATATAACCTCCTATAAAGTTATTTTAATTGATTATACAGCATTATAGGTATTAAATAATAGATATTTGTTAACTGTACATTATGTTGCCAGGACGTGAAACCGATTCAGCCGCGGAAGATTTTGGTCTGTGTTGTTCACTATTGTGTTAATTGTAATGTGTATTGGATTAGCCCTGATTTTTTAACAGGATGACGCTTTTCTATTCTAATTCATAATCAGTGCAGGGTGCCATAAAATTCTATCTATTTCCGACTCAAAAGCTTTTTTATAAACTTCCAGATTGGAATTACTAGCCATATAAGTCGCAAAGTCGCTTGATTTCTTCAAGTCTTCAAACATGTCTTTGTGAATCGATTCGCAATTATCCAGAGATTCTTTGGAGCCGCGAGCCAAAGGTATCTTTCCCAACTTTAATTCCCATAGACCTTTCCGGAATGGTGTTATCGTATAACCACGGGGAGCGCGCAACGGTTCAATCCATGTAAGCCGTTTCCAAAAAGGCGGGATTGATGGCTGGAGCATTTCGTATATCATCTCCAGTAAAGACCATTTTGTATCACAAATCATAATAGCCCCAAAACTTAATTCCAGGCCGGCGCCATCGATTTCTATGACGCTTCTCAACCCTGTTTTTACCTGTGCCTCTGAGTTCAATTTCGATGATAATGCCGCCATAAACTTGCAACGGTTCTGATAACCAGTTTTGCATTGGTCTAAACATTGGTTAAAGTTTGTTTCCGCTAATCTGCTTTTTAGCTGGCTGAATAAAGCGTCACGCTCAACCGGATACGAAACCCTATACTCTTTAGTCGCCATATTAATCTCTATGGTTTCTGTCTTTACCTGGAAACGCAGCTTTTCAAGCAGCTTCAATAATTCCTGGTTCTCTTCTACCTGTTGTTTATATCCCGAACCATCAAACTTTTGCTTTGTCTTAATTTTAGACATAGGGGTATCCCCTGCCGCTATCGATAGCGCTCCATCCTGTTTTGGCAACAAAAGCCCTTCCAATATTTTTGCTATATCCTCTGGTGGATTACAAATACCGTTTTCCCATTTGGAAATATCTGCCTTCGTGCAAATACAACCTTGCTTCTGAAGTTTATCGGCGAGGGCTTGCCGGCTTAAACACTTGCTTTTCCGATAGCTTTTTAAAAGTTTTCCGAAATCGTTGTTCATCACAAATTCTCCCTGAAATAATCTTTCCCAATATAGATATATATCGTAACAAGATACCCTGTTATGTTTTTTGTTTTGTGAATTATATCAAATAGAAAACTTTTCAGAAGACTGGAATATTATATATCTGAACGGATTGAAGCAGGTTATGGAACTATAATGTGGCAGGCAGCCATGAGCGTTGTGAATAGCCGATGAGATATTGGTGAGCAACCAGCGATCAAAACAGAGGGTTTTAGATATTAATCCGATCGGGACTCATACCCGAAACCTGTTGATTAAGAGTTGATCCCCCTGATACAATCGTTTCATATTCGGGAGAGGCATCCTTTCATAATGTTTATTAATGCTTTAACATTACAAACTACCACTTAATCGTGCAAAATCCCCGTGGTGACTGGGCGTTTGTGTCGTTGACAACCTGCAGCCTTAGTTATACATTATCAACTATTATTCCCTCTCTGCTTGGAAGAAGCAAAACAAAATTGTAAGGATTTAAAATCCATGAAATCTAATTGTTCAGATAAAGATGGCAAGGTTTCCCAAATCCCTAAAGGCCGCATCAAAAATAATTCGGCAGGGCATAAAAATCATTTCCAGCCACAAAGTAACGAGTTTGAGTATTTATTCAACGATACCAGCGACGCAGTGCGTGTCATAAATAACGATTTTACCATTCGCCGTATCAACAGTGCTTTTGCCGAAATGACAGGGGTAGATCAGAACGCTGTCGCCGGCAAAAAATGCTGGGAGGTTTTCCCCAGCCTTCATTGCCACACGCCAGAATGCCGCCTGCAGCAGGTTCTTGATGGAGCGGCCAATATTCAGGTTGAGATAGAACGCCAAAAGAAAGATGGAACCACTATTTCCTGCATAGTAACTACTTCGCCGTTAGTGAATGAAAAAAACAGGCTGACCGGCATCATTGAACAATTCCGCGATATTACTGAACGCCGCCACATGGAAAAACATATAAAAGAGTCAGAAGAACGTTATCGAGCCCTTATTGAACTAGGGTCTGAAGCCGGTGAGGCTATAGTAATGTTACAGGATATTGATGGCAACGAGGGAATTCAGACTTTTGTCAGTGATCAATGGTCAA
>CAYRSY010000058.1:6417-9647 GCA_964427105.1 uncultured Dehalococcoidales bacterium | reverse complement strand
GAAAAGATTAAATCTCTCTTAATCTCTCTTTACGAAAGAGAGAAACAGGATAGGGAGAGCGTTGTAGAAGAAACATCCTCACCCTGCCCTCTCCCTTGAGGGAGAGGGGAATGGGAAAATCCCTCTCTGCTACGGCAGTCTCCCTTTCGCCAAAGGGAGAGGAACTAAAAAAAGGGAAGCCCCGATGTAATCGGGGCTTCCCTTTCACTTATGAATTATAAATCTCTAGTATGACTGGTAGGCCATTCTGCGGCCAAGCCACAGACCAAGTATGAGGGCAATAATTATGCCCAGAACATACCATACATGCACCATCCAGCCCGGCCAGATGAAACCAATGGTAAAGGTATTGGCGGTTGACCATGCGCCGACGTTGCCGGCGTTATCTACTGCCAGAACACGCCAGTAATAAGGAGTATTGGAGCCGGAATTGCCCAGTTTCTCCGCATCGGTCATGGTATAGGTGGTATCGGCAAGTCCGCTTTTTTGCTCTACTACAAGCGTGCCGAAGGCAGCATCCTGGCTTATCTGCAGCACATAGGTAACGCCGCTGGCATCGGTGACAGCATTCCATTCGAAAACCACCGGCTGTTTGGCCTTTTTATCGGTAACGGGAGTTGCCAGAGTCGGGGCGGCCGGCGCGGTGGAATCCATAAAGAAAGCGAATTCCTTGGTTGTGGTGCCGTCGGTAGCCTTGATGGTATGCGCTCCGGCTGCTGCCGCAGGCACTTTAAAGGTAGCGGTGAAAGAACCGTTGGCATTGCTGGTTACGGTAGCCACCGTTACCGGAGTGCTTTCAAAGGTGACTGTTATAGTGGAGTTGGCTTTAAAGCCGGTGCCGCTGATGGTGAAATCCATGCCCACACTGCCCGGGCTGGACTGGTTGGTGACAGTGCTTACAGCTTTGGCGGTAGCGGCAAAGTTCACAACCGCAATGTTGGTGCCGTCGCTGGCCCGGATCTCAATGGCTCCTGCAGCAGTCTCCGGAACAGTGAACTGATAGGTAACAGTTCCATTGGCATCGCTGGAAGCGGATGACGGCAGCGCAGCTCCGCCATAAGTGAAAGTAATTATCTTGCCTGCGCCAAAGCCTGTTCCCAGAACATTTATGGTGTCGCCGGCTGTGCCGGTTTCGGCGCTAAGCGTCAGCTTCGACGTGAAGGTCAAAGTGGCGCTGGCCGAGTTGTTATAGCTATCCGTTGAAGTAACAGTCCAGGCACCGGCAGGCACGCCGGGCAGAACAAAAGTGGCCGTAGCGCTGCCGTTGGCGTCAGCGGTAACAGTGGCGGGAATAGTAACCACCGTATAGTTGGTGGTGCCCAATTTCATTGTGGAAGTAATAGCGCTGTTGGCCCTGAAACCTTTAAAAGTAATTGTGACGGTATCGCCGTTGCCGCCGGTGACCGGATCGATTGCGATACTGGCTGTAGTTTTGAATGTAGTAGTGGGCGCATTGCTCCCCTCAACGGCCTTGATGGTATGGTTGCCGTTGGCGCTGGCGGGGGCGGGGAAGGAAACGCTGATCGTGCCGCTGCTGGAGGCGGTGGTTGTAACAGCGGGGGTGAGGGCTGCGTTATCCCACTGGATTGTAACCGTAGCGCCGGGCGTAAACCCGCTGCCTTCGACGATAATCTGCGTGCCCACAGGTCCCGTGGCATCCGCCGAACCTACCGGCGCAGGCGACACGATTTCTATGCCGGCGTTTATGGTAAAGGTTTTCTCAGCATAGTTGCCGGACTGGTCGGTAGCCCTTACCGTATGAGTTCCGCCGGTGAGGGCGGGGACAGTGAAGCTGACATTATCAAAAGAACCATCCGAACCGGAGACAACCGAAGATGGAGTAGTCGTAAGGGTTGCGCCATCAAGCGTAAAGGTTATGTTCTGGTTGGATGAGAAACTCTTGCCGGTGATAACCAGAGTATCGCCTACACTGGCAGAAGCAGCGGACAGGTTTATACTCTGTATCACAGAAAAATTGACTACGGCAAAACCGCCGGGGTCTGAAGCCCTTACCGTGTGGTCACCGCGGAAAGACGCAGGCACGGTAAAAGTGCAGCTAAAGGAGCCGTTGGTGCCGCTGGTAACGGTTGAGGGGGAGGTGGTCAGGGATGTGCCGTCCCATGCGACAATGATATTGTTAGAGGCGGCAAAGCCGGTGCCGGTAACCGCGACCGATTGACTGGAGCCGCCCGTAACGGGATTGATAGTTATCTTGGAGAGTATAGTAAAAGTCTGGGGAGTAGTGCCGCTGGTAGATGATATGGTGTGCATTCCCCTTGTGCTTGCGGGAATGATGATAGTGCCGTTGAGTGTGCCGCCAGAACCAGCAGTAAGATTGGCAAAAGGAGTAGTGGCGCTATCCCAGTACAGAGGAACCGACGCCCCGGCAGTAAAACCATTGCCGGTAACGGTAACGGTATCACCGACAGAGCCTGTGTTTATGCTCAGCGAAAAATTGGAAGCTACAGTAAAGGTGGTGGAACCGGGAGTGCCATCAATAACTACATACAAATAGTGAACTCCGGTA
The DNA here is from genome assembly GCA_964427105.1 of uncultured Dehalococcoidales bacterium. Classification (GTDB taxonomy): domain Bacteria; phylum Chloroflexota; class Dehalococcoidia; order Dehalococcoidales; family UBA1222; genus SURF-27. Next base: position 7,120 of record CAYRSY010000058.1, on the reverse strand, counting down.
GTCGCTCCGGTAGGCACGGTAAAAGTGCCGCTAAAATAAGATCCTGTGATTGTTACACTCCCTACAACATTCGACTGGGAATCGAAACCGATATAGCCGTAGGAAGTCAATGCTCCGGACACACCACCGGTTACGGTAATTGTTTGTCCAGGCGCACCGCTGGCCGGGTTGCAGACAATGCTGCCTATGCTGGCCGCCGCCACCGGCGTAACAGTAAATACCGAAGTCATCAGCCCCAATGTACAGGCTGCAAGAAATACGCTGAAAAACCGTTTAAACTTCAACAAACACCTCCCAAAATTTTCATCTTTTTTTTGTATGTAAAAAGAGTAGCTTTTAAATGCGACTCTTGTCAAGTATAAAACGCTGAAACACGACAAAAGTTAGTTGCTTTATTTAGAACGTTTGTGCTAATATCGTTTTTGAGCGTAAATTTCCTGCTTTTTCGGGTACAAAGAGGCCGAAGCAAGTGGGAGTCTGCGTCTGATGCAAGAAAAAGGAGAAAAGGCTTCAAGCACTTAAATCTCTCTTAATCTCTCTTTACGCGCCCTCACTCCAGACTCTCTCCCTCGTGAGGGGGGAGAGAGTAAAAAGGAAAAGACTGGATTATAGGAGAGAAACTGGTTGGGGGTTAAGGTGATCAGACAATCCCATAAGATTGCTTCGCCGTCCCGATACAATCGGGACTCCTCGCAACGACGGG
>CAYRSY010000058.1:4522-6317 GCA_964427105.1 uncultured Dehalococcoidales bacterium | reverse complement strand
GGATGAGGGGAGGAGATATGAAAAACACAGAACCCGAACAGGAAACAAAACAAGGTTCTCTCCCTTTGGCAAAAGGGAGCCCTTGGCGGAAAGCGCCAAGGAGAGGGTTTTTCTCCAGGATGGAATGGGGCAAAACCCCCTTAATCCCACCCTCGACTTCGCTTCGGGACAGGCCTTTTCACAAAGGGGGAGATAAAAAATCAAGGGGGGGAAATATCTAATAGGAGAATAGTTATGGCACAAAACTTTAGTCCATCGGAACTGGCGCAACTCGACAGCGAGCGCATGCGCGGCTACAAGACCCTGCTGGATTTCTACGAGGGGAGGCAGTGGCCGGGGAGAACCGGCAACGAAAAACGGCTGACCTTCAACTACGCCCGCGTGGTGATAGACAAGCTGACCAGCTATCTCATGGGCGGCATGAAGATAAACATCGCTCCGGCTGAGGATACGGGCGGGGCGCAGGAAAAAGCCCGCAGAGCCGAAACCGCACTCGACCTCATCTCCCGCTCTAACAACCTCCAGCAGCTCGATTTCGACACCGAACTGGACTGCGCCGTGCTGGGCGACGGGGCGTATAAACTCATCTGGGACGGGGAGGCGGGAGAGGCGCGCGTTACCGCGCCGGACGTTCAGGGATTATACGCCTGGCGGCAGCCCGACGACTCCTCCCGACTGCAAAGAGCGGCATCGCGCTATTCCCTGCCCTCAGCAGACGCCCACGACCTCTACGGGGCTAAAACAAAAGGCAAGACGGCAAGCATTACAGAGGTCTGGACAAAAGATAGCTTCGAGCTGTGGTGCGACAACACGCTCATCGAGCGTAAGGCCAATCCGTATAACTTCATCCCCTTCATCATCTTCCCCAACCTGCGCCAGCCCAAACGCGCCTGGGGTCTTTCCGACCTGCCTCAGGTAATGGAGCCGCAGCGCGAGCTTAACCGCGCCCTCTCGCAGCTTTCACACATACTGGAGCTTTCGGGCAACCCCATCGCCGTGCTGGAGAACGTGGAGCAGAGCGAGGATATAGCCGTGAAGCCGGGGGCGGTGTGGAACCTGCCCGAAGAGGCCAAGGCCTACCTGCTTGACCTGCTGCAGGGGGGCGGGGTAAATCTTCATATTAGTTATATAGAGATGCTTTACCGCACGCTGCATGACATGGCCGAATCCCCGCGGGCGGCTTTCGGGGGGACGGGGCGGGATATTTCAGGAGTAGCAATGGAGATTGAGCTGCAGCCGCTATTGCAAAAGATATGGCGCAAGAGGTTGATACGCGAGCCCGTCTATCGCAAAAGAGCGGAGATGATGCTCAAACTTCTCTCCAAATATACAGGCGAGGACTACGGCGGGCTGAATATCGAAGTGGTTTGGGCTCCCGTGCTGCCGCGCGATATGAGCGCGACCGTTAAAAACGAGGAAACGCTGGTGCAGAGCGGCATACACTCGCGCCGCCGCGCCATGAACGAGGTGGGAGTGGCCGACCCGGAAAACGAATTCTCGCGCTGGCTGGAGGAGAGGAACGCCATTCTCAAGATGAACAGGGATATGAACGTGAGAGAGAGTCATGGAAAATCCCAAAGTGATAAATAGGCCGAGTTTTCACCCTCACCCTGGCCTATTCCTTGAAAGGCTAGGGGAACGTGAGATTTCTCCCTTTGGCAAAAGGGAGAATAAAAGAGGGATTTGCCCCGTAGCAGAGGAGAAAAACCCCCTCAATCCCACCCTCGACTTCGCTTCGGGACAGGCCTTTTCACAAAGGGGGAGGTTAAAGAATCAAGGAGAAAACATGGAAAAC
>CAYRSY010000058.1:0-4422 GCA_964427105.1 uncultured Dehalococcoidales bacterium | reverse complement strand
GAGGAATTGAAGATGGAGCAAGTCCCCGACCCGCGCGAAGCGGAAATCACGAGTCTCAAACAAAGCCTGAGCCAGACTTTGGCGGCCTACCGGGAGAGCATCGTCAGGCTTAACCCCGAACTGCCCGCGGGGATGGTGGAAGGCGAAACGCTTGAGGCCATAGACGAATCCGTCAGCCGCGCCAGAACGCTGGTAAGCAGGGTCAGGCAGTCTATCGAGGCGGAAAGGGCGGCGGGGCGCGTGCCTGCCGGAGCGCCGTCCAGAACGGAGCCGGATTATTCGGCTCTCTCATCACGCGAAAAAATTCAATACGGCATAGGAGGCAAATAATATGGCATTGACACTGGCAGAGGCATCAAAACTATCTAACGACATGCTCATGCAGGGGGTGGTGGAAACCGTCGTAAAAGAATCACCCGTGCTGCAAAGCCTGCCCTTCGTGGAGATCGTGGGCAACGGCCTGACCTACAATCAGGAAAAAACTCTCCCCACTATCGATTTCTACGATGTGGGCGACACATGGAACGAGTCCACGCCCACCTTCGAGCAGCTCACGGCCCAGCTTAAAATCATGGGCGGCGACGCCGATGTGGACAACTTCCTTAAAAGCACACGCTCCAATATACAGGACTTGCAGGCGGCGGTCATTGAACTGAAAGCCAAGGCCCTGCGCCAGAAGTTCGAGGATACCTTTATTTATGGCGATACGGCAGTGAGCGCAAAGCAGTTCGACGGCCTGAGGAAACTGATCAACACCACAGAGGAGAGCGCACAGGTAATAGCGGCAGGAGATACGGGAGCGGCGCTTACTCTGGATAAGCTGGACGAACTCATCGATGCCGTCAAGGGCGGCAAGCCCGATATTCTGCTGATGAGCCGCCGCACGCGCCGCAGGATAAACGCTCTGGTAAGGGCGGCCGGGGGCATGATGGACACCAGCCGCGATCAGTGGGGCAACTTCGTGCAGTTGTGGGACGGCATTCCTCTCAGCGTGAACGACTGGATAAAGGACACTCACGTGGTGGCGGATGCAGTCGAAACGGCCGTTAGCGGAGGCAATTGCTCAACGATATACGCCCTGCAACTGGGAGAAGGGGCATTATGCGGCCTTTCCAGCCCCGGCTTCATTCAGGTGGAGAACGTAGGCTCGCTGGAAACCAAAGACGCGTCCCGCACGCGCGTCAAATGGTACTGCGCGCTGGCTTTGTTCAGCGCAGTCAAGGCGGCGGCACTCATCGGGGTGCAGGACTAACACGGTCTTGTCATTCTGAGGCGCGCCAACGGCGCAACGAAGAATCCCGAGGGGAGGGGAATTCGTTTTCCCAACCCCTCCCTGGGATGCTTCGCTTCACTCAGCATGACAACCTCTAAAGGAGGAAACAATGAATCTTTTTGATATACGCGCGCTGGTACGGCGCGACCTTAAAGACGAGGACTCTAACAACTACCGCTGGACTGACGGCGAACTGGACAGGCATATCGCACACGCACTTGCCGAGGTATCGCAGGCCGCGCCAGTAGAAGCAGTTGCAACGCTCGCCACCACATCCGGCAGCCGCGATATAGATATATCCAGCCTGTCTGAACACATCATGGTACAGGCTGTCGAATATCCCGTTGATAAGTTCCCCCGCGAATACCAGCGCTTCAGCCTGTGGGCGGATACGTTGACCCTGCTGGGAGACAAAGTGCCGGACGGCAGTGACGCAAAAATCTATTATGGCAGTCGGCACACGCTGGATGCTGAATCCTCAACTCTTCCCGCAACAATGGAGGACCTGCTGGTTATCGGCGCGGAGGGCTTCGCCTGCCTGGAGTGGGCGTCGTTCTCGGTCAACAGGGTCAATATCGGCGGAGCGGATACGGCGGGGCAGTTCGAGGCCGTCGGGCAGGCGAGGCTAAACTTCTTCCGCAAAGAGTTAAGGAGGCTGGGAAGAAACAACAGGGTGAGGCTCAACAGATTGTATGTGCCAACAGAGCATCCCGCAAGCCAGAGCGCGGTGGTTGGGACGTGATGCCAGGCGGTCATAGCATGCTATGCCCCTACACCTCGGCTTATTTCATACGTCTGCATTACAAAGGCAACGTCTGCGATTAAGCCGACGAAGGGGCACGATGCATCGTGCCCCTACCGCATGAATCAGCACAATCGCCGTGCATAAATGGCATAACCTTGGCTATTTTATCAATGCAGGAGCACAACGCGCCGTGCTTCTACCTTTCCAACCGGATTAGATTTTAATCAAGGAGGCTCTACATTCCAGCGGAGAAGATAAAAAATCAAAGCGTGGTTAGTTCCTAAGGCAGGGACATAGCATGCTATGTCCCTACACCTCGACTTATTTCATACGTCTGCATTACAAAGGCAACGTCTGCGATTAAGCCGACGAAGGGGCACGATGCATCGTGCCCACAAATTCACACTCATCCTGAGTCCGCCTGAGGCGGACGAAGGATCTGACACGCATTGCACCAAACCATTTAAAAATTAGTTCGGTAAAAATTCCTGCCAGATACTTCGTCGTCCCGATTTCATCGGGGCTCCTCAGTATGAGAATTCAATTCAGGAGGTACAAATATGAATTTTTATAAAGCATTATGGTCGCGCATCGGCGGCAGGCCGTGGACATATATTCTGCGCGATTTCTGGCATAAAGTAGAAGGACTGTGCATCATCGCCCTGGTGGCGGCGGGGGCGGTGATGGGGCATATCATGTGGAGCGAGGTGCTCAAGCTGCTGCTGGCATTCGCGCTGGGCTATACGGCAGGACACCTCTTCTGGGGAAAAGAGTATATCCCCGATCAAAAAGGCGATAGCGGGGCGGCATCATGAGGGAGATTCTGCCCTCACTCCTCGCCGCTCAGCAATCGGATAGCGCTGTGCCTTATGTCAAACTGGAGGCAAACGATACTATTGCAGGAGTTACGCGCCTCAAATTCACCCGCCTTTACAGCGGCAGTGAGCCGGACTATTTTCACGCTGCCGCTCAACCCGCCGACGGCTCGTTTATAAGAGTAAGGATAACTCCGGCATCGGATGCCAGAAAACTATACTATCAGAGAGTGGCCGCACCCGCAGAGGAAAGCGAGTTCAGCCAGTGGACATACGCCGGGCAGTATAACTGTGTCGTGGTGGCGGCAGCCGCGTATGGGGCGGAGGTTTCCATTTTTTGGATAAAAAGCGACCTGAAAATCCAGCGCATAAAAAGCACGGATAACGGCGCCTCGTGGGGCGGCCCTGAGCTGATAGACTACGCCGCTTCCTCAGCTATAAATGGCATCTGCGCCGCATATAAACCGAACGGAGATATAGCTCTCTTTTTCGCCGACCAGGCGACTCTTTATGTAAAACTGTTTGCAGGAGGTATATGGCAGGCCCGCACCGCCTGGGATAAGGCCACCGGCGACCTTTCGGGCGCCAGCGTGGTATATGACAACGGCTGGAACCTGTTCGTAACCGGCAAGGACACGGCGAGCAATTTCAAGCTGTGGTCGCTGATTTACGCGGACAACGGAGCGTGGTCGAGCCTGAACGAGATTGCCACCGCCCCGGCTGCTTCCGGCTACGAGTACCGCCATGCCTCGCTCGCCAAACCGGATGTTTTCCGTTGCTTCTACGTGGAAAAGTACAGCGGCGAACAGGCATATTCCCGCTCATTCCAAACACATACGGCGGAAGGCAGTCTTTTCAGCGACGGCTTGTGGCGCGAGGCAGTGCCGTTCGATTTATCCTCGGAATACGGATTGGACATCGTCTGTCATGGAGATTACTGCTGGCTGGCTTCACCCGGCGGGATATGGAGGGCCAGTCTCAGCCCTGAAAGCCTCGATTTGAGCGAAGATGTTTTATCGCTCAGGCAAGAGTCAGATACGAATTCGGGTACGCTCGTAGCCGAACTGCGCAATGATGACGGGCGCTTTAACCCCGTTCCCTCTCTGCTTCAACCCGGCTGCAATCTGGAGATAAGCGCAGGCTACCACACATCAAACGGCGAGGAGACAGGCTCAAACCAGAGCTTTCAGCTAATCGGGCATGAGTACCGCACCTCCGGCGGCAAATCCAGCCTTGTCCTGTATGCGCAGGATGCCTGGCACGCTTTGGCAAACTGGCAGGCGCGCCACCAGTTTCGCTGGAACCAGAGCGCCTCTCAAAAGTCCGTAAAAGAGATGCTGTCTTTTGTGCTGGCTAAAGCCGGAATCAGGCTGGAAGTTATCTCGATGTCTGATGCGGCTTCCAGCCTATTTCCCGATTTTTCCATCAACGCAGGAGAGAATGGGCATGCGGTCGTGAGCAAACTGCTTTCGTTCTTGCCGGATGCGCTATTCGTTGAGGGCAACAAGGCATATCTTAAAAACCCTCAGGCAAGCGACTCTGCCTGTTATGCCTATGGCGGTGTCCATACCATACTCGAAGGCAGATAT
>CAYRSY010000057.1:0-9790 GCA_964427105.1 uncultured Dehalococcoidales bacterium | reverse complement strand
CCGAGCCGGAACCTCCGCCTCGAACCCCCAGATTATGGGGAGCCTGGGCTACCATAGGATTAGGCCTGGCTATAGGACTGCTGTTTCTGGCGGCGCAAACACTGGCGCTTATATTTGTTGCTGTTGTTCGGATTGCTTCAGCGCCTATCCCTGATGTGGTGGATTATATATATGGGCTGGCCAGCAACGGACTGGCGGTTTCCCTTGCCTCTATTGTTTCTGCCATCACGGGAACGGCTTTCATTGTTCTTTTCGTTAAAATTCGCGGCAATAAAAGCGTTGCAGATTACATCGGACTGAAGCGTATATCATGGAAGACCGTTGTGGCGGTAATCCTGGTCTTCGTCCTGGTTTTCGCGGCCATCTCAGGGCTGGAGATACTGTTTAATTCTCTAACGGGCACAAGTTCATCGGACTCAGTAAACACCGATTTCATGACAGACACTTATAGCACCGCCGGATGGCTGCCGCTGCTGTGGGTGGCGGTGGTGGTGTTCGCGCCTGTGTTCGAGGAAGTTTTTTTCCGTGGTTTTCTTTTTGTCGGACTGGAACGTTCGCGTATCGGGGCGGCGGGAACTATTATATTTACTTCACTGGTGTGGGCTTCACTGCATATGCAGTATAACCTCGTTGGCATGGCAACCATCGTAATCATGGGTATCGTGCTGGGAGTGATGAGGCACAGGACACACTCGCTGTGGCCGACTATCATCTTCCATTCGCTGTGGAATTTCGTCGCGCTGCTTGGAACAGCTATTATGCTCGGCGGTTAAGGCGGGGTATTGCTCTAACTCCATTTTCAACAGTGAAAATAGCGGCTTTCCCCTTTTGTTTATTAGACTGCAGCCAATGCAGGCGCTGATCCGGTTAATGGAAGCTTGATGTTTTGTAGTTTTATCCTCACTTTGGTCTTCCCTGCTGGATGATTCAGCCCTGATTACATCACGATTGATGGTCGGGGTACAACTCTCTCCTTACAGAAATAATCGAGGTTGGGGGATAGCGGGAACAAGAGGCACGCGTAGCGCGCCCGTACGGTAGAGCACACAGCCGGATGTTCGTGCCATCAATATTGAAGTTGCAGAATAGAGGGAACATGGGGTACGGCACGCCGTGCCTGTACGGGATGCGGGACTAAATCCCTAACTCCAGTCTCTTGCCGCCAAGTGGCAGCAAGAGATTAAAAAGGACGCTAATTACTGGGAGGAGAAAACTGGTCTCATTGTTGTTTGAGACTTGCCAGTTTTGCTTCCAGCTCTGTGTTAGAGGGTTCGACCAGCACCGAGCCGTCGGGGAAAACGATGGTAGGCACGCTCCTGTTGCCGTTGTTAACCTTTTCCACGTATGCGCGGGCTTCAGCGTTGTCTGCAATATCTATCCAGCTATATGGGATGAGGTGTTTATCCAGCACTTTCTTGGCGCGCACGCAGTCGGGACACCAGGTGGTTCCGTAAACCTTTATTTCAGCCTCCGGCATATTCAATCTCCTTAAGCAATTTCAGGAATTATCTTTATATTATATTGTTAGAGTGAAATTAACGCAGATTGGCTGTGACGATCGTTAAATTTGAAGAGGAAGCCGTTCCATAGATTCAAATTAGCATTTGAACGAGGCCGCAAGAAAGCGGGAGACAGTATCCCCTCTTACATAATTTAGCGGGGGTTTATTTGTGGGTATTCAGCATATCCCGCCCGGCAGCTCTGGATAGCTGGAAGCGTTTTATTGCCATAAGCGACAGCAGGCTGAGCGGATAGGCCGCTACAGTTCCTGTATTGCCGTCAATCAATGCCACCAGAGCAATGGTGAGAACGCCGATGGCCGTACCCAATCCTGTCTTGTGTGTCAGCAATCCTACCAGACCGGCAGCCGCCAGACCGTAGCTCAAAGGCAAGAGCATGACAGCGCCTATCGCTCCCGCCATGGTAGTGGCTCCCTGTCCGCCTTTAAAGCGCAGGAATATAGACCAGTTATGCCCGACCATAGCGGCTATTCCGGCGAACATGGCAACTGTAAGCGAGTGAGTTACAGCACGGGCCAACACCACGGCCAGCACGCCCAGTGTAATGTCTGTCAAGACTGTGAGCAGATATGGCAATGCGCCTATCTTGTAATAAACCGATGCGGCACTGATGGTACCGTCCGGCTCTTTGCTCATATCATGATTGCCGAATATCTTCACTATTATCCAGGTGGAAGATACCGAGCCCAGTAGATAGGCGGCGACAATGCTAAGAAAAGAAAGCATGATCTTCTCCATAGTCTTTCTCAATGATATACAAAAAGCATAAGAATAATCAAGTGGGTAGGGGAATCAGGTCATATAATTTCCTGCAGGCGATAATATCGCAGAAGCGGGAGCTTGCAGCGTACCGCTGCGGACGAGGGTGTGGGAATCGCCTTTCACCGCTCCAAAAATAACCGAAGTTTGGGGGATGGCGGAAACATAAGGCGCAGCATGCTGCGCCGCTACGGGACTATAGAGCCGCCTTCCTCCTTCGCCGGATGCTTCGGCTACTCTTCGCTTATACTATGCAAAGCAAAAGGGTGGCTTCCAGTTTGGGAGAGATAATATGGCACGCGGGCGGGTGGATAGCCATCCGCCTCTACAAAACGATGTTGAGGGATGGCGGGAACAAGTGACATAGCATGCTGCGTTCCTACGGGGCAGTAAATTGTCCCCGGATTTAAAGCAAACGGGGCGGATTCTAATGACAAATAATATCCACCCTTATCCTATAACTTTCTTTTCTCGAATACCACGACTGTCAAGTCGGGGAATGGAAAAATTCCTTGCTCAAGCGCAGCTTTAAACAGGTTAATACTCCGACAGTGAGGTCATGGGAAGTTTATTTTCTATCCTCAATCGGCAATGTGAAATGGAAGGTGGAACCCTTGCCCGCTTCCGATTCCGCCCATATTTTGCCGCCGTGGGCTTCCACAAGGCGTTTGCATACCACCAGCCCGAGTCCCAGCCCCTTGGCGTGTTCTGATTGGTCCACCAGCCTTTTGAACGGCTCGAAGAGTTCCCTTATCTTTTCCGCAGAGATGCCGATGCCCTGGTCGCTCACCGATACCTTTAGTTCTTTGTCGCCGCGCTCAATCCTGATATTGATGGCGCTCTCCGGCGGCGAGTATTTGGCGGCATTTTCGATAAGGTTATATAGTACGCGTTCTATTCTGACAGTATCGCCGTTGACCGTGGTTGCTACATCTGCGTCGTCGATAATATAAAGGCGGCGGGGGTAGAGAAGTTTTACCTGCGCCACTATCTTGCGTGCGGATTTTCCTACATCTACCTGTTCGCGGGAAAGTTTCAGACGGTTGGCCTGGAAGCGTGATAATTCCAGCAGATTGGAGATAATCTGTTCCATGGAATGTCCGCCTTCGGCAGCGTTCTGCAGCAGGAAGCGGATCTCTTCGGGGGATAAACCGGGGGACAGCGCAGTTTGCACGGAGCCTATGATAACGGTGAGGGGATTGCGTAGTTCATGAGACACGAGGCTGATAAACTCATCCTTGGCCTGATCCACGCGCTTGCGCTCGGTAATATCCTCCACCTCTGACATTACCGATATCATTTTCCCGTTCTCGTCAAAAAGCACCGAGTTGTACCATGAACACCAGATTATGCGTCCGCTTTTGGTGACATTGCGGTTTGTGGCGACTACTGAGCGGTTTTCAATGCTGGTTAGTTTGGACATAGTATCCTGCACTATGTGGGCGTCGGGTTCATATATCAATTTCAGGTCGGCGATGGGTTTTCCGATAGTCTCTGAAGCCTTCCAGCCGAACATCTCTTCGGCGGCTCCTGCCCAGCGGGTTACTACGAAATCGGAATCCCACTCGATGATGGCCATAGGGGAGTTTTCGGAATGCAGCCGCAGCCTCTCCTCGGACAACTTGCGCTGGGTGATGTCGGTGAAAATGGTGGCGAAATAACCGCGGCGCGGAGAATACACGAATATCTCAAACCACCGGTCATGGCTTGGGCTGAGTTTGCTGAAAGTCACGGGCTCACCGTTTAAAGCCACTTTCCCGAAGGTTTCTATCCAGTAAAATTCCGTCTCGGGGGAAATTTCAGTTATGGTTTTGCCGACGGCATCCGCGGCTTTCAGCCCCGTCATTTTTTCATAGGCAGGGTTCATTTCGATAAAGCGGTAATCAACGGGTTTCCCTGATATATCTACTATTGTCTCGTGCAGGGAAAAACCTTCAGACATGGATGTGAACAACTCGCGGTATTTAGCCTCGCTTTGCTGAACGGCTTTTTCGGTCCGGATGCGCCTGGTTATATCCCGCCCGTAGAATCTCAGGCCTCCTGTATCCGGCACATAGGAAATGCTTTGCCAGTGCCAGCTGTCGCCTACACGTATTTCACGGTTGACAGGATTGGCGCCTGCGCTCAATTTTTTCATTATAGCCTGCCAGCCGGACAGGTAGGGATGCTCGTTTCCCAGTGATTCTATATCAGGCAATGCTTTTTTGGCGGCTTCATTCATGTAAACCAGTTTTCCGCCGCTGTCCAGTTCCATGACCGGATTGGGATTCAAGGCGGGGAACGAGGCCAGGTGAGCCAGTTCCGCTTCGTAACGCTTGCGTTCACTTATATCAACAAAGGTTTCCAGCACGGCGGGCTGGCCTCCAAAAATAATTGATCGGGCGGTGGCCATTACCCAGAAAGGAGCGCTGTCTTTTTTCTTCAACTTCGCTTCAAAGTCAGCAATTCTCCCTCCTTCTTTAAGGATTTTGGAAAATTGCAGTCTGGCGGAATTATCGCTGAAGATGTCGAGGGCAGACTGTCCGATCAATTCCTCTTTGGCATAGCCGATAGATCTGGCATAGGCCGAATTGACGAATAAAAGGTTGCCGGAAGGCATTTCCATAACGCCGATAGCTACGGGAGCAGCCTTGGCGATGACCTTGAATCGTTCTTCGCTTTCTTTCAGCGCAATTTCCGCTTTCTCCCGGAAAAGCATTTCGTCTTCCAGGGCAGAACGGGAGGCGGTCATTTTTTCAAGGCTGGCAGTTATTTGTTCAAAGGATGCGGCTAACTCGCTTATTTCGTCTTTCTTTTTTTTAGCTGCCTTTGCATCAGTATTCCCTGCATCTATTATGGAAGTTTCTGCTTTGAGTACCTTTAAAGAGCGTGTGATGCGCCGGAAATTCAGGAAGTAATTGAGCAGCACGAATATCACAAAGGCTGCTGTCAGCAGCAGCGCCAGGATAGATATTATATGTCTTAGCTGCTGTTCGCGCTCGACCAATAATTGCTTGAGATGGTTGGCGTCGGAGTGCATCTGCTGGTTCAGTCCCGACAGGTCATTCCAATAAGCCTGGATGGAAGTCATATCGGGAGGAACGGCGGGGGGATTGTCGCCCACTGCGGCCCGGGCGTCTTCAAATATATCATGGTAGTTTTGTAATGCTGCTGCAAGACTGCCGACCAGCGCCTTCTCCTCGTCATTTCCCGGTTCAAGAACAGCCAGATTGTTTTCGATATCGGCAACCTTGATTTTCCACAGGGATATTAAGCTGTCTTCGCGGTGCAGCAGGTAATCGTTTGACAGGTAGTTGAGTTCATATAAATACGTTTCGATGCCGGCGGCAAGCGTGGATTTGGCAACCGTGGATTGCACGGACAGGTTGACGCAAAAGATGGCGGCAGCCAGGCCTGTCAGGATGGCGATAAACAAAAAGGAACTGGTGATGAATTGTGTGCGAATTCTCATAAGCCGCGATTCATCCGGTGGCTTTGCGCATTGCCGCTCCTCAAGATGCCTTATGCATGAAATCTATATGGCCGAGAGCATTGTAGCACGGACACGCAAGGGGTTAAAGAGGCGCGTATTAAATTCCGGGTTCAAAAACCTAAATGCAGGGGATTAAAAGGGAGGAGGATGGCCGTTTTCCTCTTCTCTTATCCCCTGAATTATCCTGCTATTTATCGCCCTTGAAGCATACGAACCAGATGAGTAAATAGACAGCTTCACCCGTGTTCTGCCTGCGCTCAGCCAAAGAGCGCGGGGCTTTCCTTAAGAGTCTTTTAAAACAGGTTGGGGTAACCGGAAACGGGGCATTGGCGACTTATACTATGCCGGCACTGCCTGATGGGATTGAGCAGGAGAAAGTTGTTCCAGATACTGTTCACTATGGTGGAGCTGAGGGGATTCGAACCCCTGACCCCCTGAATGCAAATCAGATGCTCTCCCGCTGAGCTACAGCCCCGTAATGAAGTATTATAGCAGGATAGCGGCAGCGCCAGCAATCAGCTTGTTTTTTTCGCCAGATCGCGTTTGATTTTCAATACTGCGTCAATGGCGGACATCTCACCCTGTAAAATCGCCAGTTTGTCCTTGTGAAAGTCGGCCTGACCGATATGCGTCATGCGAGGCTCTATGATAATGTCAGCGCCGACGAGGCTGGCTTCTATGCGGAAAGAGTTGGCGATTTCGATAATATTTAACATAACGCTGATGAGGTTGGGATGCGGCTCGCATTCTTTCCCGCATTTTTCCTGCTCTCCCAGCTTGTTTTTAAGTGTATTTGAACGGACGGGAGTGACGTTCACCGCGATAACGTAATCCGCTCCCATAGCCCTGGCAACATTTACGGGCACCTGATTAATCATGCCGCCGTCAATCAGGTAGCGCCCGTTGCGTTTTACCGCCTGGAAAATGATAGGTATAGCGATGCTGGCGCGCACGGCTTCAATCACTGATCCGGTGTTCATCACTATTTCTTCCCCCGTGAGCAGGTCGCAGGCGACGCAGGCAAAAGGTTTTTTCAGTTCTTCGAAGGCAAGATCTCCGCCCATAAGGTCCTGCAATTCGCGCATAAGTTTGTCGCCGGCGATGAATCCCGTTTTAGGAAGCGAGATGTCAACCAGGTTGCTGCGTTTTTTCCAGTCGAAGCCGTTCACTACCTCTTTGAGTTTCAGCGGAGTCATGCCTGAGCAATATAGCGCCCCGATGACAGCTCCGGCGCTGGTGCCAGCTACCACGTCTATGGGGATGCCTTCTTTTTCCAGTATTTCCAGAACGCCGATGTGGGCGATGCCGCGGGCTGCTCCTCCGCCGAGTGCTATACCTATCTTTTTCTTAGCCATAGCTTAATCTCCAAATATCTGAGTTTATAAAGGCGGCGTGTAATTTGTGGGGGGACACCCTATTTGTATTCATCTCGTAAGGGCTATCGTCTTTAGTTTTCACCCTCACTTAATCTCTCCCCTCAAGGGAGAGAAAATAGAATGACTCCGCCGAGTGCTATACCTATCTTTTTCTTAGCCATAGCTTAATCTCCAAATATCTGAGTTTATAAAGGCGGCGTGTAATTTGTGGGGGGACACCCTATTTGTATTCATCTCGTAAGGGCTACCGTCTTTAACTTTCACCCTCACTTAATCTCTCCCCTCAAGGGAGAGAAAGTAGAATGTCTCCGCCGAGTGCTATACCTATCTTCTTTTTTGCCATATACTGCTCCTTACCGGTTGTCAGTAAGTATAACGTCTGAAGTGCCGAACAGGTTAGCAATCGAGTTTTACTGTGGAAGAAAAGGCAGGAACAAGTTTTTCGGATAAAGGTTTAAAGTCTCTCTTTTCCCACTCCTCGCGGAGCAGGGAGAGATGCCACAGGTCTATCCACTTTCCGTTTTTAAGGATCTGCCTGCGGAGAGTTCCCTCGAATTGAAAACCGTTCTTCTCCTGCACACGGCGGCTGGTGGAGTTGCCGACAAAAGCGCCGGAAGTAATCACCGCGGCTCCCAGATGCCGGAAACAGAAATGGCACATTAGCGCCAGGGCTTCCGACATGTAACCATTATTCCAGTATGGAATACCCATCCAGTAACCCAGTTCAAGCTGTTGGGGATAGCTCAAAATACGTGCATCAATGCAGCCGGTAATCACGCCGGGATTAGTCTTTATTTCTATGGCGAAGGCGTATCTGGTTCCCTCTCTCATCGCCCTGGGCCAGCGTAATCCGTAGGTTTCATCAATCTCGTGCTGCGACGGCGGACCATCCCAGCAGAGCCACTTCAGGATATCCCGGTTATTGTAGAGGAGCTTAAAAGCCTGTCCCGCATCGTCGGCGGTAGTGGGGCGCAGGCGTATTTTTTCGCCGGTTAGCTCGACGTATTCAAATCCCAGATTGTGAAGTTTGGTCTCAGCGCCACAGCTCATATGACCTCAATTCAGCCTTTGGTGATCGGCTATTAAAGATTTGCTTCTAACTTTCAGGAAGCGGGCTTGCCGCGCTCGTTCCTCGCTCGCAATGACACGAAGTGTCACTTCCACAGGTCTTCGATGTCTTTTTCAACCTCTTTGACGCTGCGCTCACCCTGTGCGAATTCTTTATATGATTCTTTGGAGCCGTACTCGCGGGGGCTGAAGGCCACCGGCATAGGCACGGCGTGGCCGAAGATGAGTGCCTGCTGGCGGGCGGCCAGCTTTGCCAGCACGCCTTTAAGCTCGTTCTTGCCGGATACGCCGGAAAGCACGCTGTCTATGTCGCGTTCGTTATCCAGCAGGCAGGTAATTTTGGTGCCGAGCTGGCTCATTACCTCGGTATCAATTCCTGACGGGCGCTGGTCTATGACCAGCAGTGTGCAGTTGTACTTGCGCATCTCGCGGGCGATGGTGCCGAATATGGTTTGCGAGGCTACCTCTTGGTTGAGGAACTTGTGCGCCTCTTCGATGGTGATGACCAGCGGCGCGGGTTTGGAGGTATCCTCGGCTGTGGCGCGCTCTGTCCGTTCGCGGTATTGCGAATAGATGCGGCGCGTCAGCAGGTTGGCTACCAGTATATAAGCCGTGATGTCGGTATAGCGCCCGAACTCCAGCACAACATTGGTTCCCTGCTCAAGATAACGTAAAATCTCGCTGACGGCTTTTTGTTCCACATGCGGCTGCATGAATGAAAGCCGCGCTATGGTTCCCAGCCCTCTCTTGAGACTCTGGAAGCTGCTCTCGTGGATGTTGAGGTCTTTGAGGAGCCCCTCGCTCTCCTCCCCCGATTCCAAGTCCAGTGTGCGCTTTATCCATTCCCTGCCGAAACGCTTGCGCAGCGTGAAGCAGGCCTCGACGGCAAGGTCGGTAAGGTTGAGCGTCTGGCGCAGCAGTGACATATCCTCCGGCTCTATCTCATCGTAGCCGATCTTTACGATAAAGTCGGTGGCTACCTGGCGGCGGCGTGAGTTCTCCTCGTCCAGCGAGAAAATGGATACCTTTGTCGGGAAGAGTTGCTTGAGGGCTTTAACCTTGCGGCCTTTTTCCGATGATCCTTCCCAGCCATATTCGCTGTGCATATCGAAAACAAGGTTGACGGCGGCGCTTTTTTGCAGCATGCCGACCAGCAGCATGCGCGTGAGAAAGGTCTTGCCCGTGCCGCTCTTGCCGAAAATACCGTTACTGCGTTTGACCAGTTCCGGCAGGTTGAGGCAGAGCTTGGTTTCCATATCCAGCGGGTTGCCGATGTAGAAGTGCTTGTCGTCCTCTTTGCCGAAGACAAGCTCGATGTCGGAATCCGAAGATAAGCCCACAGGGGAGAAGTGGCTGGGGATGGTCTTAACCGGCTGCGGGCCTTCCACAACAGCTTTGGCATCTCCTCCGATAATCAGATACGGGGTTACCGTCAGCACTCCGTATGCCGACGTGCCGGAAAGCACCTCGGCGCTGAAGGTGTCGGCGGGGTCGGGGGGAGAGAAAGCCATGCGCTGGTCGCTTGAATCCAGTTTAACATCGGTTATCATGCCCAGAAAGCGGCGGCTCTTGCCCTGTATGGTGACATAACGTCC
>CAYRSY010000056.1:0-10034 GCA_964427105.1 uncultured Dehalococcoidales bacterium | reverse complement strand
GAAAATCCTTCGTGTGCATAAGCTTCTCCGCAAAAATTTGTACATTAGTATAGCATATAAAACGAGGGAGAAGGAGAGCAAATCACAAAATTCGGATATTGAAGACCGGGTAATTCGAATGACAAAAATTAAAAGCAAGGGGCATAGCATGCTATGCCCCCGCGCTCGGATTTATTTACAGATGCAGCTTTAACCGGCGGCTTTCCTGCGGCTCAGGGCATAAGCGCCCACCCCCAGCGCCACCACCCCTACTGCCAGCGCAACTATGGCAACTACAATTCCGGTATTACTGGCAGGATTGTCTTCCGCCCTTATGCTGGCAGCTTCATCCTTTATAAATTGCAGAGAGTTCTGCATGGAAGCATAGCCGTACCAGTAGGTATAGTCAGGGTTGGCATGGAAAGCTCCTTGAAAAGTTCTCTGGCGGTATTCCAGGAACATGGTAAAAAGTTCGTGCTCAACCGACGAGTTGGAATCGTAGAACTGCAGCAGGTCGGGAGCGTATGTCCATCCTTCAGGTTTCTCCAGATAGCCGTCCTCATACAATTGGTTAACAATGGTGATAGCTTCCGCCATAAGTTTATCGGCTTCGCGCACCATGCCGTCGCTGGCGGTAAATTGTCCGGCTACAAAGCTCTCGGAGTGGCACTGCTGGCAAACAGCCATCTGTTTGGCGCGCAGGGCATCGAATTCCTCTTTGGTTGTGCGGGCGACTTTGGCTGCCACAACCACATCCAGCCTTTCAGTGCCGTTGCCCTCGGCATCCAGCACTCCAATGGCTTTAAGTATCACCACCCTGTCCGCCCACCAATCCTGATCTTCTTCAGGGACACGCAATGCCAAGAAGCCCCACGCCGTTATGTTGTTATGCGTGCCGTTAACCAGATGGCAATCCTGACAGGTTGGAGCGCGTTCGCTGCCGTCCTCTGCCTGCCAGATAGAGCCGTGCTTGGAGGTGCTCCACATCTCCCACTGGGGATGATCGAAACCCATGTGGCAGGTCTGGCAGGCGCGCGGATCCTGCGCCTCCTCAACACTAAAGCTATGGCGGGTATGGCAGGAATCGCAACTGGCGGTGCCGTAATCAAAATCATCTGCGGCATAATCCGCTTCTGATTTCTCGCCTATCTTGTGGCAATAAGAGCAGCCTTTATATCCTTCAGCGCCGGTTATTGCCTGAGGCTGATGCCCGGCCATAGGCATGGCGTTCATGGCAGCCCAGGCCAACGCATGCTTGCCTTCGCGGTACTCGGTCACCTGCCTGGAGTGGCAGGGAGCACAGGTATCAGGGGTGGGCATTTTGACATTGTCCACGTCCGTGTCAGTCATGTGAGCCGAGCCGTGGCAGGAGGAACAATCAAGGGTTGCCGACATGGCGCATTCCTCCCACTGGGTAACAACGCCCGGCGTTTCGGTGGTGTGACATGTGATGCAGGAGCTGGGATCATTCGCTTGTACTTCAGAGGTATCAACACCCAGTGCGAAAAGGAAAGGAACCGCTAAAATCCCGGCAATGATAACCGTGAGCCGCAACAACCAGTGTTTAGACATGCCAAACCTCCTGATTTATAGCTGGCATAATTATCTTTCAGGCCTTTTTGAGAGTCAATCGGATTGAGGGAAAAAATATTAAACTTTTATAAAACTTTACACTGGATTAACCTGTGCCGCTGATTTGAAGTCTCTGCTATAATTACCTCATGTCTGATTCTCAAAAACCCCGCCTCCTGCTAATAGACGGCAACAATCTGGTGCACCGCGCCTTCCACGCGCTGCCGCCCCTTTCCGTGCGGCGCACAGGCGAACTGGTGAACGCGGTTTATGGCTTTACCTCCATGCTGCTCAAGGCGCTGGCCGACCAGAAACCCACGCACTACGCCATCGCTTTCGATAAAAAAGGGCCGACCTTCCGCCACGATATGTTCGTGGAATATAAGGCCAACCGCCCGCCCATGCCCGACGAACTGGCGGGGCAATTGGGGCGCACGAGAGAACTGGTGAAGGATTTCAACGTGCCCATATATGAAATGGACGGCTTCGAAGCAGACGACATGCTGGGGACATTATCCCGCGAGGCTGCAGAGCAGGGGATAGAGACGGTCATCCTCACCGGAGACGCCGACGCCATGCAGCTCGTGGGGCCGCATGTGAAGGTGCTCTACCCCAAGACCATGAGCGAACCCGTGCTGATGGACAGGGAGAGCGTTATAGAAAAATACGGCGTGCCGCCGGAGCTTATCGCCGACTACAAAGCCCTGAAAGGCGACCCTTCGGATAATATCCCCGGAGTTAAGGGCATCGGCGAAAAAAGCGCCGTCAAGCTTATCCGGGAATTCGGCGGCATAGACGAGATTTATAAACGTATAGACGAGGTAACCCCGCCGCGCACGCAGGAACTGTTAAGGCAGGACGAGGCTTCCGCCCGCCAGAGCAAAACGCTGGCGACCATAGACGTAAAAGTCCCGGTGACGCTCGATATGGAAGCCTCCCGCACCGGCAATTTCAACCGCGAAAAAATAGTGTCCCTTTTCCGTGAGCTTGAGTTCTTCAAGCTTATCGATCGCCTGCCGCAGGCCGAAAGCGGCGTGCAGGGAACGTTGATGGCAGAGATGGAAAAGCCGGAGACAATTCCCCAACCCCATATTGATGAACAGAAGAAATATTATGTAGTCTCAACGAGTGCAGACCTTATAAAACTCGCCGCGCGTCTGAACGAAACAAAACGCTTTGCCTTCGACATTGTGGCAGAAGCGGGCAGCCCCATGACGGCACAGCTTGTCGGTATTTCTCTTTCACCTGCCCCGGGAGAGGCGTGCTACATACCGCTGACTCATGCCGGACTGGAAGCGGGGCCGCAATTATCCATCGAGGAGGCAAGACAAGCCCTTTCGCCCATATTCGGAAGCGTCAAAATAGAAAAATCAGCCCATAACGCCAATTCCGTCACGACACTGCTGCACGAATACGGTCTGGGCACTCAAAAGGTGGTGTTCGACACCATGCTGGCGGCGCATCTGCTGGGAGAACAGTCATTGGAACTGAAAAGCCTGGCTCTGGGGCGGCTGGGGAGGGAGATTCCCATTTTGCCTACAGGTTCGGGTGCCAAGCAGATTCCCGTATCGCATCTGGCTGTTCAAACCGTAGCTGATTATGCCTGCGCCTGCGCCGATGCAATCGGACAACTGTCGGATCTGCTTGCAGCGGAAATGGAAAAACAGGGCATACACAAGCTTTTCGATGATGTAGAAATGCCTCTTGTTCCGATTCTGGTGCGCATGCAGAGGAACGGCGTGCTGTTGGACATCAGCCTGCTGGCGGAGATGTCAGAGCGGCTGGGAGACAGGCTGACCGCGCTTGAAAGCGAGATATGCGGGCTGGCCGGATGCAAATTCAATATAAACTCCCCCAAACAACTGGGAGAGGTGTTGTTCGAGAAGCTGCGTATTCCAACCGAACAAAAGAAGAAAAGCTCGTGGTCAACCGAGGCTTCGATACTGGAGTCTTTGCGCAAGGATTACAAGATTGCCGACTATATTCTGGAGTACCGCCAGCTTGCCAAACTGAAATCCACTTATGTCGATGCTCTTCCCGGGCTGGTCAACCCGCGCACCGGGCGCGTGCATACCAGCTTCAACCAGATGCGCACGGCCACAGGCAGGCTGTCGTCGAGCGAGCCGAATCTGCAAAACATCCCTGTAAGAGGAGAACTGGGGCGCGAAATAAGAAGAGCTTTTATCACTCCGCCGGGTTCCACGCTGCTGTCATGCGACTATTCGCAGATAGACCTGCGGGCGCTGGCTCACCTGTCTCAGGACAGGCTTCTGATGGAAACATTCGAGCGCGGAGAGGACGTACATACCGCCACTGCTTCTCAATTATTCAATGTCGAGCCAAAGGCAGTCACCGCCGACATGCGCAGGCTCGCCAAGACGGTGAATTTCGGCGTGATTTACGGCATGAGCGGCTACGGGCTGGAGCAGGCCACCGAGTTTTCGAGGAAGGAAGCAGAACGGTTCATCGCCGCCTATTTCGAGAAATATCCGGGTGTGCGCAAATATCTGGACAGCACAAAAGAACAGGCGCGACAGAAGGGATATGTGGAAACCATACTGGGACGCAGGCGCTACATACCTGAGGTCAATTCTCCCAACCGCATGATACGCGAAGGCGCCGAACGCATGGCTATCAATATGCCGGTGCAGGGCACCTCGGCAGACATTATAAAGGTAGCCATGCTCAATGTGGATAAGGAGATGTCTTCCCGCGCGCTTGCCAGCAAGCTTATATTGCAGGTGCACGACGAACTGATATTCGAAGTGACGGACAGCGAACTCCCCGTTATGCGGGAGGTTGTGCCTGAACTCATGTCCGGGGCTATAAAGCTATCCGTGCCCGTCAAAGTGGACATCAAGACCGGCCTTAACTGGGGACAGATGGAGTAACCCGTTTCTGTAGGGGCGACTGGCAGTCGCCCGCATACGTGAGGCACAGCATGCTGTGCCTAGTAATTCATTAATAAGAGAGTCAATGACATGCCTGAACTGCCCGAAGTGGAAACTATAAAAAACGAGCTTGCGCCGCTGGTAAGCGGACGCCGCATTAAATCCGTCGAATTCCTGTGGGTTAAAACGCTGCTGTCGCCGTCTATCTCCGAGTTCGAGGCGAGAGTCAAAGGCAAGCGCATTACGGAGGTGGACAGGCGCGGCAAGTATCTTATCATGCGGCTGGAGGGCGGCGACTCCCTGCTTGTGCATCTGCGCATGACCGGCTCCTTTCTGGTGAGCAAAAACAATGAACTGCCTGACAGCCATACTCGCGCCGTAATCCACCTCGACGACGGCTCTAACGCCTATTTTATAGATCCGCGCAAGTTCGGCAAGTTCCAGCTTGTTTCGGGAGATGGAGAGGCACTGGGAAATCTGGGTGTGGAGCCGTTATCGGATGATTTCACGGCAAAGTCGCTGTCTCAACTGCTGAAAGGCAAAAAAGCCCCTGTAAAAGCCCTGCTGCTGGATCAGAAGCTGATAGCCGGAATCGGCAACATGTATGCCGACGAAGCCCTTTTCGAGGCGGGAATTCATCCCGGAAGACCTGCGGACAGCCTTTCACAAGAGGAAATCAGGAGGCTTCACCGCGCTATCCGCCACGTGCTGAAAAACGCCATCGAAAACAAGGGCGCCAGCATCGCCAATTATTTCAGGCCTGCGGGAGAGAGAGGCTCCGCCCATGAGGAATTTAAAGTAGCCCACCGCAGGGGATGCGATTGTCCTGCCTGCGGCGGGCATATCGAGCGTATAGTCGTGCGCCAGCGGGGCACATATTACTGCCCCTGCTGCCAGCGCTAGGGATCAAATCTGAAGGGCGGGTATTCATCCGTCATCAGCATGGCATAGGCGAAAACGCGGTACACCCAGCGGTTCATGCCCACGATGAATTTGAACAAATCCTCGGGATATTTGCCGGTGAACAGCAATATGAATCCGCAGATAACGGACAGGATGCTGGTTATTCCGGCGTTATTTTCCCCGCCCTGAAAAATCGAGATGATGATGTAATGCGGTATTGCCAGCAGCCACCACTTCACAAGCACCAGTCCCCGTGACAGTTTTTCCGGGTATTCCACATCCAGATCAGCGGGGTATCCGCCCTTTTCCAGACTGAACGGAGGGTATTTATCCGTTCCCAGCGTCTGATAGGTGTAGAAACCCACACGCCAGCTCCAGCGCATCACACCTGCGTTGAAATCAAAGGCGAAGCGAGGGTATCTGCCGGTAAAAAGGATGGAAAAGAAAGCATACACTGTGACGAAAAAAGAGGCAACCCCGAGGCACATAATAATTATGTAATGCGGGAAAGCCAGCAGCCACTTGAAAAGCCACTGCCAGCGTCCGGGCGGGTCCGATAGTTCGCCTGTAACGCTTACGGGGTAGGGTTTTGCGTCTGCCATTGAAATCTCCTTATATTTTTTAATGTTAAGGCTCGAAACGGAAGGGCGGATATTCATCCGTCAGCAGCATGGCATACGCCATCACACGGTAATACCACCTGTTAAGACCTACGACAAATTTGAACAGGTCTTCGGGATACTTGCCGGTGAAAAGCAGTATGACGCCGCAAACCAGAACGAGTATCTCCAGCACGGTTGAAAGAACGTAAAGGATGATATAGTGCGGGATGGCCAGCAGCCACCATTTGATTAGCACCAGCCCGCGCGACAGCCTCTCGGGATAAACTGCATCGAAATCAGCCGGATAGGCGGTCTTCTCCAGAGTGAACGGAGGATAGGCATCCGTGCCCAGCGCGTTGTAGCTGTAAAAGCCGACGCGCCAGCTCCAGCGCCAGTACCCCACCACAAAGTCGAAGAGCGACCGGGGGTATTTGCCGGTGAACAGAATGGCAAAGAAAGCGATAACGGTCACCACCATAGCGGCAATCCCCAGGAAATAGAGCACGATAGAATGCGGAATGATTAACAGCCACTTGAACAGCCATTGCCAGCGGGAAGGCGGGTTGGAAAGGTCTCCTGTGAGGGTCACGGGATAGGGTTTAACGTCTGCCATCAAAACCTCCTGCAATATTTTTAACCCAGATTAAATTACTCCTGCAGCAGTGAGATGTCAACGGCATTGCATCAGCGCAAAAAGCATAATAAACTTCGTTTGGGCAAGGAATTTTTCCATCCCTCGGCTCGACAGTCGGGGTATTCGAGAAAAGAGAGTTAAATAATGCACCCGCGCGCCAGCCATAAACAGGCTGTTATTGACTGATTTTACGTATTCTTACGAGTATTGACAACCCCAATCACTGGATTTAGAATGCTGGAACCGCATGCAGTTCAGTTAATTTGCAAGCAGAACCATCCAGGATTAAAAACTAAAAAAGGAGGCACACAGCATGAACTGGTGGGACATCGTCATTCTTCTGGTTACCGGTCTGGTGGCACTCTACCTGGTCTGGAGATTCTTTCAGCATTATCAGAAATCCCCTGCAAGCAATCGCTTCGACATCTACTACATGATTTCTTTCCTTGTCCTGTTGGTGGCAGGACTGCTGCTCATCTTCCTCACCTATGACGTTCTGGGCAACAAACTGGTAGTCATTGTGGCGGCTCTTATTCCTCTCGGCCTGTCACTGGGTCTGGTTACCGAGTTCTGGCCCCAGTATGAAAAATCCTATATGGCTTTCGTTATCGTAGGGTTCGTGGCGCTTGCTGTAACGCGATATACAGGCCCGGATTCCCTGGCAACCCTTATTCTTATCATAGTGCACGGCATTGCCGGGTTGCTGGTATTCCTGCTGCCGATTTTAGCGGTATCCAAAGGCAAGGCAAAGCCATCTTTTTACTGGGTAACCGTCGGCGGAGCATTGATAGGTCTCGGCGGAATTGCGCTGGCCTTCCTCAAGAGCGATAGCCAGTTGCTGTTCTTCAGCGCCGGCTTTGTGTTCGACATCCTGGCTCCGTTGCTGCTGCTTATGACGCTGGCATACGCCTGGGGTTTTACCAAAAAGATGCTTTCATAGCAGCCGTATTTAAAACATAAGCCTGCGAAAAACATGCGGCTGGCAGGCTGGCAAAGGCGATTAACGGCAATTGAACGCTCAGTGTATGGGTAATCTTATCCATACACTGGGTGTTTCGGCTCTATTACAGCTAATATTTTTCCGGGAGGGACGCCTGATGAAGACACTGGCAGCCCGTTTCGATTTTCTTTTCCGCTCCACTAAAGGGCTTGTATTGCTGGCCATTGCCCTTATTTCCCTCGTCGTATTGATATTCGGTTCGCTATCGGGCCCGATAGCCGAACTGGGCATCAAGGACATAGTGGTGCGGCTGCTCAACATGGATCTGGCCGATGCCGAGCGCGAAGGCCGCATCATAATGCTTTACCACGCGATAGCAATGGCAGTGGTGGCTATTGAAACATACATAATTACTCACATCATGCCCATGAAAAAAGGCATGCAGGGTTCCATTAACGCCGCTGTTACCGTCGGCTATATCTTCACGCTGGTCTTCGGCATGGCCTTTGCCTACTTCGGGCATAATTACATTTTTCACGGGTTGTACCTCTTCGGGCTGTCGCTGGTTTTCTTCGCCGGAGTGCTGCTGGCGGTAGCGCTGTGGCCCTGGCAGAAGGAATACCACATTAAAAGCCCCGAATACGCCCATACCAAAAGCGGCGTCGATGTTGAGCGCATGGCCTTTTTTATTATGGCGCTGGCCACTCTCGGCTCGGCGGTTTTCGGCGCGGTTGCGGGTTCTCTTTACGGCAACGGCTTTGAAACCTTCCTGGCTGAAGACGTAGTGCGCGAAACGCATAAGACCGCGCTGCAGCTGGCGGTTATCGGACATCTGCACATCATGCTCACCCTCATCGCCATCGCGTTGACCCTTATAGTCGGGCGCTGGCTGGATTTTAAAGGGCGGCTGCATAAAGTCGCCATGCCGCTGATGATAATCGGCATGCTCATTGTCACTTTCGGCGCATGGGCGGTTGTGCCGTTCGAGTCTATCGCCCACTCGATTATTTCCCCCGGCTCGATGCCGGCGGCCATAGCCGCCCTGCTGCTGGTAATCTTCGGGTGGCGCAAACTTATCCGCACCGGGCTGGCCGAGCGGGGAATCCAGAAGGCAAATTTCGGGCAGAAACTGAAGGCGCTGATACGCGACCCGCTGAAATTCGGCACCCTGTGGCAGATGGTTTTCATGAATTTCGTGGTCACCATCCCCGGCATATTCGTCGCCATCAGGCTGGATGAGATATTCCGCATGTGGCCGGCGCGCGAGGAGCGCATCATCCTCACAGGTCACTGGCATATACTGTCGGGGATTATCGCCACCATCATCCTGCTGTATTATGCCGATTTTATGGGACTTAAAGGCAAAACAAGGCAATGGTTCGGCTGGCTGGTTATATTCGCTTCCGACCTGGCTTTTGCAGCGGTGACGATTTACAGCTTAAAACGTCTTTTCGTCAGCGAATCGGCGCAGCAGCCGCTGGTCAATTTTGTCATGATTCTGGCCGATATCGGATTGATGACTGTCATCACGGTGCTTGGCATCCTTATGATATGGCGTCTGGCTGACCTTTTCAGAAACAAGGGGCGCTGGTCGGAAGAGCTCGGCGAGGCCGATAAAACAGGGGACGGCTCCCTATGAAAACGCTGAAGTGTATGGCGGCGTTGCTTGTTCCGGTTTTAATATTTTCGGGATGCTCTGCCCTGCCATCAGATATAACGCCTCAAGTGTTTGATACGGGAATCGATTCCGATGCATGGGCAGCAGTGCCTGCAGGAGACTTCCTGAAGGGACAATTCAGCGAAGAAGCCGAAATATCGTACGATTACGAGATTATGATTACGCCGGTCACCAATGCGCAGTATGCCGCCTATCTCAACGGGGCGCTGTCTGCGGGCACAATCGAGGTGGATAAAGGCAGTGTGACGGGATATTACAAAGGTGATGACTTCCACAACTACAAGCATGAATCCGAGATTGCCGGCGGTTATTACCCGTACACGGATACGGGCGACGCGGATGCGCGCCTGCTGTTCGACGGACAGAAATTTTCAGTTAAAGCAGGCTATGAAAACCATCCAGTGACGATAGTGACGTGGTTCGGAGCCAATGCTTATTGCGAATTTTACGGCTGGCGACTTCCCTCCGAGGACGAATGGGAAAAGGCCGCGCGAGGAACAGACGGCAGGGCATATCCCTGGGGGGATGAAATCGGGCATGCCAACGCCAACTATTACAGCAGCGGCGATCCGTTCGAGGAAGGCATTGGCGCTATCGGGAATACCACGCCCGCAGGCTTCTATAACGGCAAGACCTACGATGGATATGCAACGCTGGGTTCCGCCAGCCCTTACGGCCTTTACGATACGGCAGGCAACGTCTGGGAGTGGACGGGGAATATTTACAGCGGAACCCACCTGCGCTACCTGCGCGGCGGCGGCAAGGCCGACTACGCCTATGACCTGCGTGTTTGGACTCGCAACAGCGCGCACCCGTCCAGCCTGAGCGCCAGCAT
>CAYRSY010000055.1:0-10067 GCA_964427105.1 uncultured Dehalococcoidales bacterium | reverse complement strand
GATTAACGCTTGGGCGTTAACCTATCTTAAGCATTATCAGCGATACGGCCAGAAACAGCACCACCAGCACGATGGTTATCTGGAAGAGCGTTTTCTCAACGCCGCGGCGCGTGCGGTAAACAGTGTCGGCCTGCCCGAAGATGCCTCCCAGTCCACCGCCCTTCGTTTGAAGCAGCAGGGCGGCGGTGAGCGCCACTGACAATATCATCTGCGCGATAATAAAATAGGTTTGCATTTTACATTTCTCCCAGTTTGCGGGTTATTATTTCAGCGGCCATGTTGGGATTGGCTCTCCCTTTGGAGAGGCGCATCAACTGGCCTACCATAAAACTGACCGCCTGAGCCTTGCCTGCCTTGTAGTCGGCCACGGCCTGCGGGTTTTCGTTTATAACCTGAAGGGCGGCGGTTTCCAGCGCTCCGCTGTCGGATATCTGCGCAAGACCCTTCTCATCGATAATGCCATGTGCTGTCTTGCCCGAAGCAAACATTTCTTCCAGAACGCTTTTACCCGTGCCGGCGTTGACGACAGCCTTGCCTACCAGTTTTACCAGCTCCGTGAAGCCGACAGGGTTGACGCGTTTGCCAAACTCTATAATATCACATCCGGAGGTGTTCAGGATACCTGACGCAGGCCCCAGCAGCCAGTTGGACAGTTCCTTGGGGGAGAGGTCGGGGGCGGCTTTTACCAGAGATTCATAATATTCCGCCATATCGCGGCTCTCGGTGAGGAGAGTGGCGTCATAAAGCGGCAGGCTGTATTGCGACATGAAGCGCGACATGCGGGCTTCGGGCAGTTCAGGCAGTTTAGCCCTGACTGCTTCCACCCATTCTTTCGAGGGGGTGATGGGGGGTAGGTCTGGCTCCGGGAAGTAGCGGTAGTCATGCGCGAATTCCTTGCTGCGCTGGGAGACTGTTTTCCCCTCGGCTTCCACCCAGCCGCGCGTTTCCTGCGGGATATGCCCGCCCTCAGATAGGACTTTACGCTGTCTGACGGCCTCGAATTCCAGCGCGCGGAAGACGGCGCGGAAGCTGTTCATGTTTTTGACTTCCACTTTAGCCAGAAACTTTTCACTCCCTTTAGGGCGGATGGAGATGTTGGCGTCGCAGCGGAAGGATCCTTCCTCCATGTTGGCGGTGGAGACGCCCAGGTAGCGCAATATCGAATGAAGCTTTTGAAGATAGGCGCGGGCTTCCTCAGCCGAACGCATGTCCGGCTCGGACACAATCTCCATGAGCGGCACGCCGGAACGGTTGACGTCCACCAGGCTGTAGGCGCAGCCGCCTTCGTCGCGGTGGAGCAGCTTGGCTACGTCCTCTTCCTGATGCACGCGGGTGACGCCGATGCGCCGGGTCTCGCCGTTGACTTCTATGTCGAGCCATCCGCCGAGACCGACGGGCTGGTCGTACTGCGATATCTGGTAGCCCTTCATGAGGTCGGGGTAGGGATAATTCTTGCGGTCGAACTTGGTGTAATCCGAAATAGTGCAATTCAAGGCCAGCGCCGTCATCATGGCGTATTCTATCGCCTGTTTGTTGATATTGGGCAGCACGCCGGGCATGCCGAGGCATACGGGGCAGACGTGGGTGTTGGGCGGGGCGCTGGCGTAATCCGACGAGCAGCGGCAGTACATCTTGCTTTTCGTGCGGAGCTGCGCATGCACTTCAAGGCCGATGACGGTCTCGTATTCTATGGGCGTAATGACAGTATTGCTTTCCATAAACAAGTTACCAGTATATCAAGATAGGGCAATGCTGACAAGGTGAGATGTTGGTTAACAGTTATCAGTTATCAGTTTTCAGTTTTCAGCTATCAGTTATCAGTTAATGATGATCGATGCGCACTGGTTTCCGCTATGGCAAAATATCGCGTGTATGTTATAATCTATTTTATCCGCGTGGGGCTGTAGCTCAGCCGGGAGAGCGCCTCGTTCGCAACGAGGAGGTAAGGGGTTCGAGTCCCCTCAGCTCCATTTAGCTTCAAATAAGATCAACCCTGGATATCGATAGGTCTAATTCTACCCGCTTGACTGCGATCAAAACAGTACCAGGATATTGTGACTGTGCCAGGTTGTGTAAGCCCTTTATTTGTCGGACTCGCAGAGTTCTTTAAGTTTGGAAAACTCCGCCTGCAGCTGTTCCAGAATCTTCTTTTTGAAAACAGGCCTGAAAAGAACGCTCATTATACCTAAAAACGACCTGAAACGGGTGTCAAAAGATGCGACAAGGCGGGTATGTTCACCTTTCTGCTCGATGCGCCATTCAACATCTACCACATTGTATTTCCCGCTCAGGTGCATCGCCAGCAGCTCATTCTCTCTGTAACCCGTAATCACGCCTTGCATTTCCGTACTGCCGCCGTTTTCTTCTATTGTCTCTCTGAAGGTAGTGCCTATCATATCAGGTGTCTGTTTTAAGATAACGTCCTTTGTGACATTGGTCTGCCACATCTTCGCCTTTTCCGGATTGCTGAGCCAGTACCAGACTTTATCAGGATTCGCCTTCAAGTCAACCATGCTATGGAGTTTCATAATTGCCTCCAGGTTGCATTTTTGCATCATCGATGCCTTGTGTTTCAGAGTGCTGTCAGGCAGATACGGTTTCAATAACTCATATCAGACTGACCAATGAAACGGAATATAAAGTTTTAAACCGTTCTGTCTGCTGATGCCTCACCTCCGCCAAAATTAAAGATATTAAGGATGGCTTTCTCCTGCCAATGCCGTCAGCCAGTCCTTATCCACAATAACTCATAGCAATGCCGATAAGGGCAAAAAAGGCCACGAGGGCAATCGCTCCGAGTGTGATATATACCTCCTGCCTGCTGAAAAAGTTGCGTATCGCAGATGCGGCCAAAGAAGGAGTTTCTCCTGTTCCTGAGGCCTTTTTCCTGGCGGGCACTCTGCTGTTTATTGCTATTGATACGGGCTCGCGCGAGCGGAACGGGCTGTCTTCGGGTTGAACGTAATGTTTGGGCACGGGCACGGATTCCTTAAGCGCCTGCGAAGGGTCTCTCCTTGCATATGCTGCCGCATGGGGCTGTTCAACTTCCGGCGTAACGCATAAATCCTCATTTAGGGGCTGCGCCATATCCTCGTGGCGGCTGATATGGACGGGCGGCTGGGGTTCTGCCGGCGCCTCGGGGAGTGGGGCGAGACTTGTTTTTTCCCCGCAGCGTGAGCAAAAAAGGGCATCGGGAAGCAGTTTCTGTCCGCAGGCGAAGCAAAAGCTGAAATCGTCACTCGCAACGTTATTCCCTGTGGGAGAATTTGAGCCGGTTTCCGTCGGCTCCTGGCAAACAGATTGAGGTTCCTTATCCTCTGTCTGTTGGGTATTTTCAAGGGACGGAATAGGTGTATCTTCAGTTTGTTCGTGCTCGGACAGCGGCATTTCTCCGGCGCACGGCGGGTTATCCTCCTGATCGGACACTGATTGCTGCTCTATCGGTGTTTCTGCGGTGTAGGGCGGGATGCGCTCTTGATTGAAGGTTGTTTGCGGAGCTGGTGTTTCCTCCCCTATAGGCGTTTCTTCGTTAAAAGCCATGGAGGCGATATCCTCAACCTTGGAAATGTCTTGAGTCGGCTGATTATCAGTCATGAGCAGTTCTTCACATGGCTGCAGGGGGACCGCTTCCGGAACGGACTGCGCCGGAATTTCCTCCAAGATAACCGTGCGTTCTTCTTCGATGTTTTGAGGCGGAACTTCTTCCATCAGGGGCTCTGCGGGAAGCGCGGCTGGCTGTTCTCCATCAAATGTCTCCTCAGATACAGGCAAAGGCGCTTCTTCGACAGGCAGGGTAGAGAGATTCTCCGATGCAGAGGTTTCTTCTTCCGCAAGCGGAGCGGTATTCTCTATGTTGCTGCCGGCAGACGGCGATTCCTGTCGGTCTTCAGCCTGTTTTTCCTGCGGCAGCGGTTCTCCGCCTTCACAGGCGAGAGCGGCAGCGGACTCCGGTATCATTCTTTGTTCGCAGTAAGGGCAGTAAATCAGCTCTTCGGGCGTTAATTTGAGGTATATCTCATGTCTGCATTTAGGACATTCCATTGCAGACCTCCATCTATATGTTACTACTGGATGGATTATAACACAGCGCCCTGTTATGCGAAATGTTATTTTGGGCTGAATTGCGGAGTTGTGCGTTACGATTGTGGTTTACGTATGGTGAGAATGAGACGTATCAAACCGAGTAGGAGACAGGCAGCGCTCGCGGCACAGGCAAGATAATAGCCCGGCTGCAGGCTGGAAGTGATAAACACGCTTTTAACGAGAATTGTTTTGACTATCTGTCCCTGCAATACAAGCCCCGTTTCTTCCAGCCTGGGGGCGATAACACAGAACAAGGCTGTCAAGGCATAAGCCAGATACCCCAACCCAACCACGCCTGTCATAACCGCTCCTTTTTTACCTTTCAGCCAGGCGATCAGCGCGAGCAATACGATATTTAATGCCATGTAACTCCAGGCAAGCGCGGTCTGGTACAGCGGGGTTTCATCCTGAGAAATGAACTGTCTATATTGTGTCAGGTCGTGCCGCAACCCCCAGCCGTAGATACGTATGGCATCGGGCTCTTTGATGACGCTCAGATCGGCGCTCCACCATGGCAGGATGAAGGAAAGCAGCATGAAACCGCAGAGGATTATCACGAGCGCACGATAAATCCATATACCATGCTTTAATATCATATCTTTCATAGCTCGCTCACTCTCAACGGTATTGGAGAGGTGTAGGGAAGCGGAGTTATCCCGGATGAATCTTACTCCGCTTCCCTATGAAGATTTACAGTTTTACTTGCAGGCCAGGATTGCTCTCTTCACGAGAGTTTTGGCTATCTGCACTTTGTATTTGTTGCCGGGATTGGTGCCGTTGGCGGGCATAGCCATAGCTTTGCTGACGGCGGCTGTGCCGGCAGCTTCTGCTGTGGCATCGCTGATAGCCTGTCCCTTGACAGCGTCTTCCGCGGCGGTGGCGCGGTAGGGAATGCCGTAAACAGCGTTGAGGCAGATTCTGGCCTCTCCGTCGCCGATGGCCACTGCGCAGTTGACGATGGGGAAGTCGATAGACTTTCTCAAGGCAAACTTGAGGAAGGCGCTCTTGGTGCCGTCCGTCGGCGCGGGCACCTGGATTTCAGTGACGATCTCGCCGTCTTCCAGCACTGTCGATCCGGGGACAGCTACCGCCCAGAACTCGTCGGCGGCAATTGTCCTCTTTGTGGTCTTGATGCTGGCATTCAGAGCTACGAGCGCGGGTGCGGTGTCGCTGGGATTGACCGCCAGGCAGGCTTTGGTAGCGCCGAAGATGGAGTGGTAGCGGTTATCGCCGGCCATGGCGTAGCACATGTTGCCGCCCTTGCGGACGCAGTTGAAGTAATTGTCCGGTTTCCAGAAATACCAGCAGCGGTTATGCTGGCAGATATTGCCGCCGATTGTGCCTGATTCGCGCAGGTGGGGTGAAGCAGTTTTGCCTGCGGCTTCGGACAGAGCGGTATATTTGCTCTTGACGACGTCGCTTGTGGCGATATCCTCGAGGCGGGTGAGAGCGCCGATCTTGAGCATGCCGCCTTCTTCCTTGATGTAATCCAGTCCGCTGATGGATTTGAGATTGATGATTGTCTCGGGATAATCGGGAAGGATTTCATCTACCATAGTGCCTATGAGGTCGGTGCCTCCGGCAATCACGGCGGCGTTTCCGTTCGCCAGTGCCGCAACGGCGTCATCTACAGTGCTTGCATTTATATGGTTGAATTTTTTCATCTTTATCTCCTATATCTTCCCGAGAGCTGAAAGAATATCCTGGGGGTAGACGGGGTTTTTCAGAATTCTCTTGCCGATAGCGTTGCAGATGGCCATATTGACAACTACGCCGCCGACTACGGCCGGAAGCTCACCGATACCGATATTGCCGTATTCGCCGGGGCCCTGCTTGCTTTCCACGATGATGGGGTCTATGGTGCCGACATCCAGCATGGTCGAATATTTGTAGTCCAGCAGGTTGTTGTTAAGCTGGGCTCCTGTGGTGGAGTCGTAGATGCATTCCTCGGACAGATTGCGTCCCCAGCCCATGCAGAAGCCACCGTATTGCTGGCCTTTGACGCTTTCAGGCCTGAGCGCCTGACCTACGTCGTTAACCACAACCGACTGAATGACTTCCACAGCGCCGGTTTCCGGGTCAACCTCGACTTCGCAGAACTGCGCCTGATAGTTCTTGGAATGCTGGTCTTCGTTATTGAAATGGTCGGCTTCCATGGGGGTATATCTGGTATCAACCGTAGCGAAGATAGCGCCGCCGGTGGACTGCAGGTCTGTTTCTTCACTGCCGCTGCCGCCTCCCAGCGCTATGAGCTCGGCAATAGTTAATTTTTTACCTGGATCATTTATAACGTATGCGGTACCGTCTGCAAAAGCAATCTCGTCTTCACTGACGCCTAAATTCCTGACGGCGATTTGCATCAGTTTGGCTTTCAGTTTTTCTGCTACTTCCTTGACGACACTGACATTGGCGGTGCTGCCCCATGAACCGCAGTTGGGGGCGAGGCCGAATCCGGCGTTGGAATCCCTGCCCCAGTGAATACTGTCAGCAGGTATGCCGAGAACCTCGGAAGCAGCCATAGTGTATGTTTCGAAGGGGCTGTTGCCCACATCGGAACGGGAGAGGAACAGGCTAACGGAACCATCGGGGTTGACAGAACCACCGGCGCTGGCCGCCATAGCGTTGGCGCCCCAGTTGACGCACCAGGCGAAACCCATGCCGTGCAGCTTGCCGTTTTCCAGAGTCTTGGTTCCGGGTAGATGCCATTTGCTGTCCCAGCCTATTTGTGCCTTGC
Source organism: uncultured Dehalococcoidales bacterium (assembly GCA_964427105.1). Classification (GTDB taxonomy): domain Bacteria; phylum Chloroflexota; class Dehalococcoidia; order Dehalococcoidales; family UBA1222; genus SURF-27. The sequence goes on along the minus strand of CAYRSY010000055.1, from coordinate 3,250 downwards.
CCTGTTCAACAACAGTTTGCAGGCTGGTGCCGTGGTCATCTGTATTCAGAAGGGCGATCGCAGTCGGATCTTTTTCGAGTTTCCATGCGACACCTTCTGTTATTTTATTCAAAACGAAAACGGTGTTGTTCATTTCACAGCGGAACGAAATGCAAAAGGGCATGTTGGTCATGGTGGATTTAAATTCTTCTGATATGTTGGCACACTTGGTGGCGCACCAGAACCAGTAACAGGCATAGGTATCGTTGAGTACACCCAGCAAAGAGCCTGCACCGGAGTCGAATAGGGTATTTGCCTGCAGCGCCGTTATTTCACCGTTCTGATTGGCGCTGTATTGAAGAGAGGTTTTGGGAGCCCAATCGCCCTTGAGATGATCTTCTGCCCGGGTGAACTGCATTTTGATTGGTCTCCTGAGTTTTTTGGCTAATGCAGCAGCGATGAACTGATTGTTAAAACAGGCTCCGCCGAAACCGCCGCCTGACTTTAGCGGTACAACATTTACCTTTGAAACCGGGATTTTAAACCAATCCGCCAGCGGGGCTCTTAACTCCGGAGCTGTTTGTGTGTGAATCCATGCGTTAAGCTCGTCTCCATCCCAGCTATAAAGCCAGCTATCCACTTCGCCGGCTGCATGATATAACCTTGGCCATGACAGGTCTTCTTCAATTACCACGTCTGCTTCGGCAAAGGCGGTTGCGACGTCGCCCTTGTTCTTGGATTTTACCATCAGAATATTGTTGTCGGGATTGAGAGTGGAGTTCACGAGAGATGCTCCGTCCGCAACAGCTTTCTTTGTGTCCAGATAGAAAGGCAGCTCCTCCCACTTAACGTCCATAAGTTTGACCGCTTCCTCGGCAGTCTGCTCATCTTCCGCCACAACCCCTGCCATAACCGGGCAGCCTTCCCACAGGCCGAATTCCTTGGCTTCATATCCCGGATTCTGGACTATGGCGTAGTTGGCAAATTCTTCATCTTTGAAGGAAAAAGCCAGTAGTACGCCGGGATATGCCGCTGCCCGGGTTTTATCTACAGATACCACTTTTGCATGCGCGTATGGTGAATGCACGAATTTTACATAGGCTGTATTGTCAAGCTGTGCGTCACGCGCATACTGCTGGGTTCCTGTCGCCTCTGAAAAGCCGTGGCGACGCTTGGTTTTACCGTATTGACCGATGACTTTCAAATCTTCGCTCATTTGTTAACTCCCTCTCAGTACTGCCGCAGCTTCCAGCACGGCTATGGGATGCTGGGGATAGGTTCCGCAGCGGCATAGATTACCCGCCAGAGCCTCTTTGATCTCATCTTCGGTAGGATTGCTGTTCCTGTCCAGCAGCGCTTTGGCTGTCACCAGGAAGCCCGGAGTGCAGTAGCCGCACTGCATGCATTCGTTGTTGATGTAGGCGTCAACCAGCGGATGGTTTGCCTGTCCGATGCCCTCGGCCGTTTCTATGGTTGCGCCGTTGCATTCGCAGGCGAGTATCATGCAGGAAAGTACCGGTCTGCCGTCCATGATGACGCTGCAGGTTCCGCATTGCCCGTGGCTGGCGCACATATCTTTCACGCCGATAAGTCCAATCTTGTCGTGGAGAAGGTAACGTAAAGTCCAGTTGGGTTCGACGAACAGAGTGTAAGGTTTGTTGTTGATAGTAAGTTTGACTACCGATGAGTCTTGAGATCCCGCTGTGACTGTTGTAGTGACAGCCGGGCCGGTTACGGTTACTGTTGAGTTTGAGCTTGAGCCAGTGGTTTTGGTGACTGTCTCGGTGACTGTTTTGGTTTCTCCGCCGCAGGCGTTAAGGAAAGCCATGGAGCCGATGGTTGCGCCGCCGACTACCAGTCCTGCGTCTTTGAGGAATTCTCTTCTTGATATTTTGCTGACATTTTCTTTCTTTATATCTTCAGCCATTCGATTCTCCTTTTATTTTTATGCCAGATATACCGTGGTTCGATTAAGTATTTGCTCCGCCGCATCACCTCCTTTATTGATTTCCTGCTTTGTGCTTATATCGATGTACGGAATTCTATAAATCCGGCTGGCAGACATCTCCCGTTAAAAATTGCAAGCGGGTAATCTACTGCCAGGAATTGCGCCTTGAAACGGGTAGAGGCTTTGTGCCGGCAGTTTCCACTTTGTTTATATAACTGTCGGTATGCGTTTTTTCCCACAGGCTGACAAGCTGTGTCAAAAAAGCGTCGTAGCACTGGCTGGGGGCGCGCCATTTATCCAGGCGGGCTTTTGTCGCTTTTGTCACCGAAACGGTTGTTATAGGAGTAGCAGCGCTCATAAACGTTATCTCTCTGCGTTCTGACGTATGGGTCTGCCCGGTCCGCAGAGCGAGCTGCCTATTCTGTACCTTTCCCAGTATTCGATAAGGTCGCTTATGAAGCCTTCATAACTTTGCCCGGGGGATCTGTTATTGTTCAGTCTTTCCCTGGTTTCCTTCTGAATTGCGATAGTGGTGTGGGCTGTGTTTTGTTCCATATCCCTCTGTATCCTTAAAATTTGGTTATCAGACCCTGCCGCTCAGCCCGATTACAGCCAGGGCTCACCACACGGGAGGGGGAGATTAATGATTTAAGCACCGATGGAAGAAAACATCGGTACACCCTGGTTTCCCCCGGCAGGATCTGATGCGCTATTGCACCCGGATAGAGAATTTCTACGGATGCGAAAACTATGGTTTTCACCATATACAGGAAGAATAATATTTAACAGGGTGACGGGACTATAGACAGCAGAAACAGAATGATAACAGGGGGTAACAATAAGGTAACGAAATGATGCAGGTTCCCTGATTCAGGGAACCTGCATACATGTTATGGTCTTCGATGGTCTTTCAGGATTGTTTGAATCCCAGGCAGTAGCCGATGCCTGGTTTCGTGATAATGATCTGCGGATGTTTGGAATCCTTCTCGATTTTCTGTCGCAGGCGATAGATATGTGTTTTGATTCCGTTCTCGCCTCCGGATGTAGCCGTTCCATAAATTCGGATTACCAGCTCATGGGTCTTCACTATTTTCCCCTTTGCCCTCAGAAGCTGATACATGATTTGCTTTTCAGTGTTGGTTAGCTGGATGGTTGCCTCTCCATTGTGTAATTCGTTGATATTAGGATCCAATCTTAACGAACAGTATTCTACAACTGTATCATCCTGCCCCGCATGTTGCCCCCTCATCATTGCTTTCACGCGGGCTACCAGCTCCAGTTGCCCGAATGGTTTTACCAGATATTCGTTAGCGCCAAGACTCA
>CAYRSY010000054.1:2591-10134 GCA_964427105.1 uncultured Dehalococcoidales bacterium | reverse complement strand
TACGGCATGAACCTGTACCGCGGCTGCGCTCATAACTGCGCCTACTGCGACGGGCGTGCCGAAGGCTACTATGTCGAGGGCAACTTCGGGGAGACGGTAAGCGTCAAGACCAATGCCATCGAAATCCTGCGGCGCGAACTCGATCCGCGCCGCAAGCGCACTCCATTCGAGCGCGGCTACGTTCTGCTGGGGGGTGGAGTGGGAGACAGCTACCAGCCAATCGAGGCAAAATACAGGCTGGCTCGGCAGGCTCTCGAACTGCTCTGCGAGCGCAACTTCCCTGTGCATGCGCTCACCAAGTCTATCCTCGTTATGCGGGATATAGACCTGCTTAAACAAATAAATATCCGCAGCCGTGCCATTGTCAGTTTCAGCTTCTCCTCGACCAGCGACGAGATAAGCCGCTTGTTCGAGCCGCGGGTGCCGTCGCCTTCGCATCGGCTGGAAGCCATCGCTGCCATCAAGAAAGAAGGGCTGGCCTGCGGCGCTTTCCTGATGCCTGTCATCCCTTACATCACCGATACTGAAGATGTGCTGGAAGAAAGCGTCAGGAACCTCAAAAAGGCAGGAACTGATTTTATCATTTTCGGCGGGATGACGCTCAAGGAGGGGCGGCAGAAGGATTACTTCCTCAATGTTCTGAATACGCATTATCCCTTGCTCGCCTCCCTGTATCGCGATATCTACAACAGTGGCAGCAGGTGGGGGGAACAGACCTCCGCATACTCACAGAGCATCGGCGAACGTTTTACCCGCATTGCCGCAAAATACGGCGTTCCCGTGCGCATGCCGCCGTCACTCTACAATGATGTCTTTGACATCGGCGACAGGGTTATAATTGCGCTGGAACATATGGATTATCTGCTCAGGATGCGCGGCGAGAAATCGCCTTATGGCTACGGCGCATACCTCTTTTCCCAGTTGCCGCCGGAGGCGTGGCAGTATAAAGAGAAAGCGCCGGAACTTGGGCGGATAGCGACCGCGGTTCAGTCTGTCATAATAGAGCTGCTGGCTACAGGCCGCTCGTCGTACTACGAACAACTGCTGGGGGTGTGAAAATGAAGGTTGTGGCTATATGCGGCTCGCCGCGTAAAGGCAACACCGAATGGATGCTGGATACGCTGCTCGAACAGCTCAAGTCTCGCGGAGTTGAAACGGAACTGCTGCTGCTGCGCAAAGCAAACGTCAAGCGCTGCCTGGGCTGCCTTACCTGCGAGGCGGGCGGCAGTGAACGCAAAGGTATATGCGCCGTTTCCGACGATATGCAGGCGGTATATCCCAAACTGCTGGCTGCCGACGTAATCATCCTCGGCACGCCGGTTTATTTCTACATGCTTTCAGGATTGCTGAAAAACTTTCTGGACAGGACCTGCCCCATCTGGACGAAGCTGGAAGGCAAGGGCATGGCGGGAGTGGCGGTGGCGGAGGAGGGGCTGGGGCAGACTATCTCAAATCTGAAAAACTATGCCGACTGCTGCGGCATGGAATGGGCGGGCTCGGTTACCGCATTGGCTAAAAATCCGGGCGAGACGGCGAGAGACAAAGGCGTTGAGCGCAGGCTGGCGCGGCTGGCGTTGCGCATTATTGCCCGTCAGGAGGGATAGAACGGAAATAACGGGCTGTCTCCTCCATGTATTTTTTGGCTTACATCGGATGGGGAATTTTGCTATAATATATATAGCATTTGTTACCGGTGAATATAATTCCGGGTTTTTTGATACCTTTGTTGCTGAAAAGACAGCCATGCATCTATCATCCCCACGATCCTGTGCGCGGCAATTTCTCTGCCCGAATAGCCATTGATTTATCCGCTCAACGGATTTTGCAGGCTGAATTACCTCGGATATCGGCGACGAAACTGAAAAATACATGCAGATGCTGTCTGATAATTAATTACATAAAGCGCGCAAGAGCCGGTTTTTTCAAAATACGGCGGAATTGCTATCTTCGGGTGGATATTGGAACAAAAGGGCGGAGGTAAAAATGTACAAAGTGGGTGATCTGATTTTTTACGAAAACACAGGAGTGTGCAAAGTCACAAATATCGCTGTGTCTAATTTTTCAGGTGTCGATACAGACCGGCTATATTATTTCCTGAAGCCGTTGTATCAGGAAAGCGTGATATATACCCCTGTTGGCAACGCAAATGTTTTCATGAGGCCGATTATCTCTGCGGATGAAGCCGAACAGCTTATTGACAGGATACCGTCGATTCGGGCTGAGGCGTATCACAGCCGCGTAATGAGCCAGCTCGTGGGACACTACGAGGCTTCCATGAAAACCCACGATCCCGTGGAATTAATCAAACTTACGATGTCCATCTACGCCAAAAAACAGTCACTGGTGCAACAGAACCGCAAAGTTGGAGCCATTGACGAAAAGTTTATGAAATGCGCGGAGGAACTGCTGTTCGGCGAGATGTCCGCTGCTCTGGACATACCAAAAGACGAGGTTCAGGAATATATCGCCGCGAGGGTGAGCGGGGAGCGGAAGAAGAAAACAAACGGGTCTTCTCAAATTAGTGATAAATGCTAAATCATAATATCTAAATCCTGAATAAATACAAAATTAAAAACTCAAAATACAAAACGTTTTGAATTTGGTAATTGGCGTTTGATGGGCAACTCTCTCTTTTTAAAATCAGCCAAAAGCGAACGGCATCGCGAGAGTGTTTTCCTTGACGCCTTTCCCTCCCTCAAGTATCATAGGCTCATTCTTTAATAAATGAGGGGAAAATGCTGCCTGTGCTGATTGGTTTGCTGGCTGCTCTGGGATGCGTCATCGGGGCATTCGTTTGCCTAAGGCGCAAACGCCTGATAGATGACCTGCCAACATCCAAAACACAGGGCGTTTTTATCGGCATGAGCGAGCTGAAAGGGACCGCCGAAAGCGAATCGCCCCTCACCAGTTATTTGGGCGGCGTGCGCTGCGTGTGGTATAAGTGGAAGGTGGAGGAACACTGGTCGCGTACGGTCACCTATACCGATTCCAAGGGCATACACATGCGCACTGAAAGCGGCTGGAAAGAGGTAGCTGCCGGAGGGGAAAATCCCCCTTTCTATCTTAAAGATGACACCGGAATAATACTCATAGCGCCGGACGGCGCCAATATACACGGAGTCGTCAGTTTCGAGCGCAAGTGCGGCGCGAAAGATCCCCTGTATTTTTCCAAGGGACCGCTTTTCGCGGTTGCCAATTCAACCCACCGCCGCCGTTTCAAAGAACATGTTTTGCCTATCCATACACCGCTTTACATAATGGGGCAGGCGCGTGAGCGCCGCGATGTGGTGGCCGCCGAGATAGCTCGCAATAAAGATGCTCCTTTGTTCGTAATATCCATGAAAACCGAAAAACAGTTAAGCTCAGCCTATGTCTGGTGGGTATGGATGTGGGTAATCCTGGGGCTGCTGTGCGCCGCGGGTGGAGCTTTTATCGCCGGAAATATGCTGGGAGAACAACCATGGCAGCTATTCGCAATGGCTATCTCCATTTACCTCACAGCGTTTGCTGCCGGCTGGATATGGACGGTGCATAACAGCCTTATTACGCTAAGAAACCGCGTCAATCAGGCGTGGTCGCAGGTGGACATACAGCTAAAGCGGCGCGCCGATCTTATCCCCAATCTGGTCAGGTGCGTCGAGGGCTACAGCGCCCATGAGAAGGCCGTGCAGAAGCTGACGGCTGAACTGCGCAATGAGGCTCATAATTCCGGCCGCGGCGGTATTCTTAAGGGTTACAGCCATACGCTGCTGGCGGTGGCGGAACGCTATCCGGCGCTCAAAGCTGATCAGTCATTTCTGTCTTTACAAAAATCGCTGGCGGACACTGAGGGGCGGATAGCACTGGCGCGCGGCTATTACAATGATATCGTCACCTTTTATAATACGAGGCTGGAGGTCATCCCTGATAAATTTGTCGGCAGGATGGCGCGGTTGTTCCGCCAGAACCTTTTAAAAGCCGAGGATCTGGAGCGCGCGCCTGTAGAAGTCAGGCTGGCTAGCTAGCCCTGTCTGCCGCGCTCATTATTGAAATAAGGAGAACCGGAATATGAATTCTACGATTGAAACACTGATGCAGAGGCGGTCTGTACGCGCTTATGATGGCCGCCCTGTCGAGGCTGATGTTAAAGGAGCCATAATCGATGCCGCGCTGCGTTCGCCGACTGCCGGCAACCTCATGCTTTACTCCATCATCGAAGTTAACGATACGGATAAGAAGAATACGCTTGCAAGGACGTGCGACAACCAGCCTTTCATAGCATGCGCTCCCTGGGTGCTGCTGTTCCTGGCTGACTACCAGCGGTGGAACGATTACTTCCATATCTGCGATGTGGAAGGCTTCTGCGGCAGGAGTGGACTGAATCTGCGCACGCCTGAAGAGGGTGACCTCATGCTGGCCTGCTGCGACGCCATAATAGCCGCGCAGACCGCCGTAATCGCCGCCGAATCGCTGGGAGTGGGCTCATGCTATATTGGCGACATAATGGAGAACTACGAAGCGCATCAGGCGCTTTTCAATCTGCCGCGCTACACTTTTCCCATCTGCCTGGTATGTTTCGGTTATCCTCATCAAAAAACGGAAAAACAGCAGCAGACTTCGCGCTTTGACCGCAGGTTTATAGTTTTTCAGGACAAGTACAGGAGTTTGGAAGAGCGTGATTTCAATGAGATGTTCAGGGCGGAAACCGAGCGCCGTTTTCAAGGCAGGCCCGACATTCAGGGCGCAGTGAACGTCGGGCAGCAGACCTACAGACATAAATTCGCCGCCGATTTCTCCATTGAAATGAACCGCTCGGTGCGCGCCATTATGAAAAACTGGGCGGGGAAATAGGAAAGGTTCTGGACTGTTTCCCCTGCTCGCGCCTCTGTTTTAGAGCAACAGGCTGGTAGTTGACTGCTACCTAAAACCAGCCGAAATGCCGCCCGATAGCCAGTATTCCGGCCACAATCAGATACCCCCCGAAAATATAGTTCAGTATGTTGGGGAATATGAGCACTACGATGCCAAAGCCCAGCGTAACCAGCCCTATAGCTAATCCGAAGGGGCTAAAGAAGAAGATAAACCATACCCCCAGCAGGATTAGATATGCCGCCACCAGATAGTTGATAATCTTCGGGAAGAAGAAAACAAGAATTCCGAAAGCAATCGAAGCAATCCCCGGCAGCCACTGGCTGCTGGCGATCCAGCCGATCCCTGACAGTATCATCAGTACGGCGATAATGTAATTCAGGATGCGGGGGAACATCATGACTATAATCCCGGCTGCTACGGCTATTATTCCAGCCACCAGTCCGTTGATGGAAGATAAACCGAATGCGAACATAGTTACCTCCTGCGGATTTAATCCTGTGTCCTTTTAATATTCTATAACTCTGCGGCCGAAAATGGAATACTATGGAACGTCTATATTGCGTATTGACACTTATATCACATCGGTGAAATCAGGTATATTAATATTATATTTGCTGGCAATTCGCAAATAATGGGGATATAATTATTTCAAATATCACAGCGGAGGTGGAATATGGCCAAGCACGTGCCTGGTAAAAAGGGCCCTTACATTATGCTTTATGCCCTCAGTACCTGCCCGTGGTGCCAGAAGACCAAACGTCTGCTGGATGAGATGGGGCTGGAATACAACTACGAAGATGTTGATCTCTTAAGCGGCGATGCCCGCCGCGATGCCATGTCCGATGTCGAGCGCTGGAACTCAAGCCGCTCGTTTCCCACCATGATAGTGGATGACAGCCGCTGCATTATCGGATTTCAGGAAAACGAACTTCGCAATCTGATAAAGATATGAGCGTCGAACCTGACATCAATCAGGATAAAACAAGCTGATTATTACCCGGCCGCATAGACAGGATTGATTTGTTTCCATCGGGTAACGGTCAAATTTTTCTACGTCTTTCCTGTGTTTTTCCGTAGGGTATATAAATTCCCTGATAATGCTAGAATAATATCAGTACTGATTAACTGGAGGTGAATCGAACATGAAAGTTGTTGTTGACAGCGGCGTTGATTTGTTTATGACCAAAGAACAAATGGCTGAATTGAATATTCATCAGGTGCCGCTAAGCGTTACATTCAAGGGCAGAACCTATAGGGAAGGGCTGGATATCACCCGCGAAGAGTTCTATTCCATGCTGAGCGAAAGCAGCGACTTTCCGATAACATCACAGCCTTCTCCCGGCCTGATAGCGGAGACATATACAGCTGTCGCCGCCACCGACCCAGATATCCTGTCGGTTCACATGTCTTCAGGGCTCAGCGGGACTCTCAATGCGGCTCAACTGGCTGCAAGACTGGTACCGCAGGCCCGCATCACTCTCTTTGATACCAAGACGCTCTCGGCGGCCTCCGGATGGCAGGCTATCGCTGCTGCCCGTGCCATCAAACTCGGCCAGTCCAAGGAGCAGATACTGGCGCTTATGAAGCGCATCAGCGACGCCGCTGACAGCATCTACACCCTCAAGGAATTGCGTTATCTGGTACACGGCGGTCGTATAAGCCATATTAAAGGACTGCTGGCATCGATGCTCAACATAAAACCTATGATAGGCGTGGAAAAAGTGTATGGCAAATACGTTCAGATGGGACAGGCCAGAGACTTCAAAAAAGCTATCGAGGGGCTGACAAAGATTATTGCCAAACAGCACAAGCCCGGGTCAGAACTGCGCGCCCAGGTGGTACACGGCCAAAATCTTGAAGGCGCCGATATGCTGCAAAAGGCCATGAATAAGCTTTTTACCTGCAAATGGCTGCCAACCGGTCCTATTTCCGTAGTTTTGGGAGCGCATACCGGCCCCAGCGTGGTTGGCATTGCATATGCCCCGGAGTCGGCTCTGACGGATTTGCCCTAGGTTTTACGCGGGAGAAACGCAGGGGCGGGTATCAAACCCGCCCCTTTCTATTTCCCTCCGTATTGCGAGAGGAAGCAGGCGAGATTACTGGTGTCTGTGCGGATGCTTCTGCAATTAATATTGAAGTTGTGAGATGGCTGGAACAAGGGACGCAGCATGCTGCGTCCCAACGGGATGGGAGTAAAACCCTCTCTGTCCCGAAGAGTCGGAACAGTCTCCCTTTTGCCAAAGTGAGAGATTTAAGAGGCTGCTGATTCCTGCCAGATTCCTCGTTTCACTCAGAATGAGAGTTTCCACTTCGGATGCTTCGCTTTGCTCCAGTATGGCAAGAGAAGCATCAAGCAGCGCAAATGTACGGGGCTGCGACTTTTCGGATGCCTCTGTACTCAATATCGAAGTTGTAGAATGGCGGGAACGGGGGACGCAGCATGCTGCGTCACTACGGATTAGCATAAGATAGCGATGTCTAGCTGTTTGTCACAGAAGCAGGACAGGGCAAAAAATATAAGAAGCATTCAACGCATTTACGTGAAACCGTGCCTGATGCCCGCTGGAATTGCCGACAGGCTTTCACTATAATGTATTTCTGTGTCCGATATAACGGTTCTCAAGGCGCTGGTGCTGGCTGGCTGCGGCTCACGCCGGGCGATGGCTGAAGCCATAAAGCAGGGGCGTGTTGC
>CAYRSY010000054.1:0-2491 GCA_964427105.1 uncultured Dehalococcoidales bacterium | reverse complement strand
GGATAAAGCTTGTTTCGAAGCGGGGCTGGAACTGGAAGACGGACTTACCTGGCCGACTGTCGTCACAGAGAGCAAAAGCGAGCCGCTAACCTATCACGTTATCCTCCACGAAGGGCGAAAGCGCCAGTTGAGGCGCATGTTTGCCAATCTGGGATACCGCGTCACAAGCCTCAAACGCATACGCATGGGTAATTTGCTTCTGGGAGATCTGCCCGAAGGCAAAACACGGACCCTGACACATGCGGAGATTATCGCTCTCCGCCGCGATTCCGGCACACCCCCCGGTTGCTAACAATCTTCACTTATCGGCAAACCGCTGCCTGTTACACTGCTATTCCATTCCTATGGTTTGCGGATGCTTTTATTCTATGTTAGAAGTTCCAATGTATCACAGGAATATTTATAACTATTCGGAAGAAGAAAGAGGTTAAACACATGATACCCGTCAAAAGCCAGACTAAAACTCTGGCAATCCACAATGTGGATGAGAATATTCTGACCGCCAGATATTTTGCGCGGTGCATGGATTACGGCTGCCGGGACTGTTGCTGCGCATACGGCTGTCCGGTGGATCTGGTAGAGGTTGAGCGCATAATGGCTTTTCGAGAGCAGCTTGAAAACAGGCTGGGACGAAAGAGGGAGGAATGGTTTTTACCATATGAGCCGAATTCCGATTATCCTTCCGGCTACGTAAAGCGAACAACGGTCTATAACGGCCTGTGTGTTTTCCATGATTGGGCGAAGCGCGGGTGCCTGCTGCACAGTTTTGCTCTGGAAAACAATTTCAATCCGCATGATATAAAACCCATGGTATGTTTTATGTTTCCGCTTACCTGGGACGGAGATTACCTGCATGTGGCCGAATTTCTGGATGAACTGCCATGCAAACAGCAGGGTGAAACAGTGCTGGATACCACGCGCGATGAAGTCAGGTATTACCTCGGGGATGAACTGGCCTCCGAGATAGACGGCTTAAGACATAAATAAAAAGTTGTAAGAGCATGCCTCCGCAAGCGGGAACTGAAGAGTATCAGGGGAGGAGGTTTTTCCCTCCTTCCCCATGCTCATCTGTCTTTAAATCCAGCACTGAAATTTTGCAGCAGATACTATGTTTAGTGTATTATCTGCCTTTAGCGAGTATGAGGGGATTTATGCGCCTTTATCTCTGATAGTCCTGCTGATGCGCTATATCTGCTTGCTATTATGAGCATTGGCGATGCTCTTCAGGGGATAGCTTTGTACAATAAACTTGCTGGCAGAATTAAATGTATAAACTGGAAGCGCTGGCTCAAGGTTGCAGCGGTCATTGTAGGTTTTATTGTCGTCAGCTTTCTATTGGCCTACTGGTTTAACCGCCTGTCGCAGAGCCTGCATCTTCCGCTTGACCGCTATGCGTTTCTGGCCTACCTGATAGTGTTCGCGGTATCCATCGTCGCCAACCTTACCGTTATCGCCCCTGTGCCCATCGCCGTTTCAGTGATGATAACAGTGGCGCAGAACTGGGATCCGATGCTTGCCGCTCTGGCGGCCGCCCTGGGGGGCACACTTGGCGAAATGAGCGGATATTTAGCGGGCTACGCCGGAAGGAAAATCGCCATCTCCAGTGACTTTGTCAGTTTCGAACGCATAGAAGGCTGGATAAACAAATGGGGGGCGTGGGCTATCGTTTTCCTGGCATTTCAGCCGATTCTGCCTTTCGATATCGGCGGGCTTATTGCCGGAGCTGCCAAAATGCCTGTAAGGAAATTCATGCCGGCGCTTTTCGCGGGCAAATTTCCCAAATATATCCTGCTGGCCTATGCAGGGGTGGGGCTTATACATTTTCTGCCTGCGTCCTGGTTTTCCTAGCGCTCTTTTGCCAGAGGGAGAGATGGAGAGGCTGCTGATTCCTGCCAGATTTTTCGCGGAGTTTACACTAAGTCCCGATTGCATCGGGACTTAGTGCTCAGAATAAGAGTTTTTTGCCGGATGCAATTGCAGTCAATATCCAGGTTGTAGAATAGAGTGAACATGGGCACGGCACGCCGTGCCGCTACGGACTTCTGGATGTTTCGTCCATGCGCTACAGTTTTCAACATGGCAAGAGATAGCAAGGCATGCCTCATGGTTACGGGAAGGCAACCGCCGGATACCCCTGCAATCAGTATTGAAGATGTAAATGGCGGGAACAGGGGACGCAGCATGCTGCGTCACAACGGAACGGGGGAAAATCCCTCCCTGTCCCGACGAGTCGGGACAGGCTCCCTTTTGCCAAAGGGAGAGAGGATCACCCTCTCTCCATACTCTTTCACGTTACGCCCTCTCTCCAAGGCTCTCCCCCTTTGCCAGTGGGAGAGGGTGAAGATGAAATGACGGTCATAGGCGGGCGAGAGGGGGAAAAGGAAAGGGGATTAATCATGGAGAAAGGGGAAAAAATATAAAAGGATTTTTTAGAGAGGGTTGCGCTCTTTGCAGTTGCCTGAAGCGGAGCTCATAACACTCCGTTTGAATA
>CAYRSY010000053.1:7628-10578 GCA_964427105.1 uncultured Dehalococcoidales bacterium | reverse complement strand
GGCGGGAAGATTAAAGCTACTCGTATCTAAGCGCGTCCACCGGGTCCAGGCCTGCGGCCTGATTAGCCGGATATAGCCCAGCGATAAGGCTGATGACGGTGGTGAGCGCCATGACTAGTATGACAATATCGACTGTAAAGATTGACAGCTCGAACCCCGGATATTCTGCCAGGAACGTGCGGGCGCCTACGTAATTGAGCGCCAGCCCCGCGCCGTAGGCCACTCCCGCGCCAACTATGCCTCCAATAAATCCCAGGATGCCGCCCTCGATGGTGAACATCATTCTGATGGCATTTTTGCGGGCTCCAACCGCTTTCATAACGCCTATCTCCCGTGTGCGTTCGTGTATGGACATCATCAGGGTATTTATGATGCCGATAGACGCAACAATCAGGGCGATAACTCCGAAGGCGGCCAGCCCTATCTGAATAACTTTAAAGATGCCGTTGATGCTGGCCAGCATTTCATCGGGGGTGGTGGCGCTGAACCCCATATCTTTGACGGCCTGGGCGATGGCATCTACCTGAGAGGCATCATAGGCTTTTATCCGCAGATTAGAGCCCGGTTGCTCCTCGCTGTCCTGCAGCGGGTTATCATTATAATATCGCTCCATTGCCAGCCCGTCGGAAAGGGGGACTATCACCATGGCGTTAGTGGTCTTCTTAATCACTCCCGCGACGGTGAAGGTGAAGCTGGTGGGTTCGCTTATATATGGGTTGGCTTTACCCACGACGATGGTAACCTGCTGTCCGATGGCTGATGCGGCATCGCTCCAGCCGAACAGCTCGACATAATCGTACGGCAGAAGGCACTCACCGCTGGCGTTATCGGCGAAGTAGTCTCCGACAAGGAGATTATTCAGGCGGGCGTAATATTCGGGGAGGGGGTTCAGGGTGAGCGAGAATATCTTTTCGGAATCTACAGGCTGTATGTACAGGGCCGAGACATACACGGTGAAGTCCACGCGCTCAACACCCGGTATTTCCCTTAACCTTTGCAGGTCCTCGGTCGAGAAGGGTTCCTTTGTTGCCGAAGACGCGCTGGATATTTCGTGGGGGCCTTCTGTTGAGGTGCCCATAATGAAATTCATGGTGGTGTCTGAGGGGTCGGACGAGGTGTAAACGGTTTCCTGCGGAACTATCGTGCCGAACTGGTTGACGATGAAGTCTTCCAGCCCCGCGCCGATAGATTCCATCAGCGCCACCAGCGTGGCGCCTATAACCACCGCCAGTATGGTAAGGAAAGTGCGCAGCTTGCGCCGCCACAGATTGGAAATGGACATGCTGAGAAGGTCGAACAGTTTCATTTCCTGTTATCCCCCGTAATGCTGCCGTCTTTCATGCTTATCACACGCCGGGCGCGCCCTGCTATCTCGGGATCGTGCGTGGCGATTATCACAGTGATGCCTTTCTGTTTGTTCATGTTTCCAAGCAGTTCCATAATATTGGCGCCGTTGACCGAATCCAGATTGCCTGTCGGTTCGTCGGCGACGATTACTCTGGGATTGGTGACCAGCGCCCTGGCAATGGCCACACGCTGGCGTTCTCCGCCCGAAAGCTGGTTGGGATGATGTTTGGCGCGGTGGCTCATGCCTACTGCATCAAGCGCTGAAGCGGCGCGTTTTTTACGGTCTCTGCGGGGGATTTTGCTGAAAAGGAGAGGAATGGAAACATTCTCCAGCGCCGAATAGGTAGGGTGCAGGTTGAAGGTCTGGAAGATAAACCCGACCTTTGAATTGCGGTATTTCGCCAGGTCTTTGTCGGAGGCGCGGCTAAGATCTCTTCCGTCAACTATGATTTTGCCGGATGAAGGCGTGTCCAGTCCGCCGATAAGGTGCAGCATGGTGGATTTGCCTGAACCCGAAGGTCCGATAATGGCGATGAAATCGCCGTCCGGTATATTCAGGCTTACACCGGCCAGCGCATGCACGGTCTCATCACCCAGCCGGTAGTCTTTTACCAGATTGTCGATGCTTATCATTTATCCTCCTGATTTACAGCAGACGGAGTATCGCATCAATATTTACCGAAGATATAACGTAACACAGCAGGGGTGGTATCTGCAATAGAAATCAGCCGTATAAAACCCTGGTTCTCAGGAAATGTCTGCGGCGGATGCATTTTTTGACGCCAGCTTTCTTCCGAATTCCTCTGCCGCGGCAAGCTCCGCCTGGTTGGGCCTGCCGCGCATGAAAATACGCGGGCCGAAATTGGCTGCAAGACGGCTCCGGCCTTTGGCTGTGAACGAGCCGAGATATTCCATACCTCTGGCTTCGAGTTCTTTTTTCAATATCAGGCCGGCGTGTTTTGCGCCAAACAGGTGCTGTGTGAAGAAGACGGCGGCTTTTTTACCTCTCATATCCGGCAATTGGGAAATGAAGGATAGCACTTTTTTATCCGGGGCGGAGTTGTGTACCGGCGTCCCGATGCATATCAAATCGTAGCCAGCAAGTTTGCGTGCGTCAACCTCTGCGATGCTCGAGGCCTTTGTATTTAATCCCGCAGCTATGGCCTGCGCTATTTTGCGGGTGTTGCCGCTCTCCGAATAATAAACAATTACAGATTCCATGAAATCACCTCTTGTTCTGCTTTCCCTGTTTCCGGGGAGGCATTTATTCCTGCAATGTAGCCGGATGGCAGCATCGTGCAGAGCATGCTGCTGCTAAACCGTCAGGCAACGGCGATGGGTTTCCCGCAGCCGCAATAAATAGAGAATATGATGCGGTCTCATACCGCAGCGCACTTCGATTTACACATGTTATATTCAAATTCCTTTCCGGCGCGGCTTGCTGACGATAAAAGCTGCGGGGCGATATATATGTTTGCTTTAAACTATCTCAATCCGCGGTTTTATAACTCTTTTTTCACGAATACTCCGGCTGTCATATCGCGGGAAGTTTATAACTCCCTTTTCTCGAATACCACGACTGTCAAGTCAAGGGATGGAAAAA
>CAYRSY010000053.1:1560-7528 GCA_964427105.1 uncultured Dehalococcoidales bacterium | reverse complement strand
GGCTGCATCTGCCAGCGCTTTAAGCCCGCTGACCAGATGCCCCAGATCTTCCTCTGACAGATATGGCAAAAGAGTGGATATTTCCATCACATCGCCTGCCCTGAGGTTAGCCATCAGGGATTTTCCCATGGCAGTAGTTTCCAGTTTCAAGCGGCGGCGGTCATCGGGATCTTTGGATCTGGTGATCAACCCTTCCTTGACAAGATAATCCACTATGGCGGTGACGTTGGGGGATGCCATACCCAGCGATCCGGCCAATCTTTTCATGCTGGTACATCCTTCGAAGTCGATAAAGAAAAGACTTTTGAGCTGGCCTATGGTCAGACTCAACTCGTTCCATGAGGCGTGTTTTTGCCGGACGTAGGTATGATTCAATTCGTTGAGCAGAATCATTGCTTTTTGCATAAGGGTGTTTTTTTCAGCTGATAACATATGCCCTCAGACAAATAATGTTTATAGTATGGATAACAATTAAGATTATATGAACTAAACTTTCCATTGTCAAAGGGATAATCTGTTTTAATCTGATTGCCGGATTAAAATAACCCCCCTGCTTTTTAAAAAGAAGAAATCCGAATATCGAAATTCGCATTCTGAATTCACAGACTAAAATCGAACGCTATAAATGTTGCTTTAAATTGACTGGCAATCATCCTGCTTGCTATCATAGGAAAGTATGAATAACCGAATGAATCTTTTCCCTTATAAATCAGAAATCAACAAGGACGGACATCTCGTTATCGGCGGGTGCGATACCGTCGAACTGGTCGCAAAGTACGGCACGCCGCTGTATCTTTTCGATGAGGCGACGTTGCGCCGGCGTTGCCGTGAGTTCAAAAGTGAATTTGGCAAGCGTTACCCCGATACCACTGTGGTTTATGCCAGCAAGGCTTTTCTCAACAAGGCTATGGCTGCGCTGCTCAAGGATGAGGGTTTGGGCATGGATGTGGTTTCGGGCGGCGAGCTTTATATGGCTGAATCCGCCGGTTTTCCCATGGATATGATTTACTTTCACGGCAATAACAAATCTGCCGAGGAACTCAAAACCGCCCTGAAGCGCCATGTGGGGCGTATTGTGGTGGACAGTCTTGACGAGCTTAATATCCTTGCCGCTCTGGCGGAAGAAAGCGGGCATATACCTGATATACTGCTGCGCATAACGCCGGGTATAGACCCGCACACCCACAGCCATATCTCCACAGGTAATGTCGGCAGCAAGTTCGGTTTTCCCTTGTACACTGCTGAAGATGCCATCTCTCGCGCGCTGGCGATGGCTTCCGTCAATCTTATAGGGCTGCACTTCCATATCGGTTCGCTTATCACCGAGGTCAATCCATATCTTGACTCCATAGATCTGGCGCTGGAAATGTCCGCCGATATGAAGAAACGGTACGGTTTTGAACTCGAGGAGTTCAATATCGGCGGCGGATACGGCGTAGCCTATACAGTTGATGACAAAGTGCCGGAAATAGCTTATTTTGCCGAGAATATTACTTCGCGCATATTGTCAAAGTGCCAGGAACTCAGGCTGCCGCCTCCCGGTTTGGTCATAGAACCCGGGCGCTCCATAGCAGCGCAGGCAGGCGTTGCCTTGTATAAAGCCGGTAATATAAAAGAAGTGGCCGGCCCCATTCGCTATGTGGCGATTGACGGCGGCATGGCCGATAATATCCGCCCTGCCATTTATGGTTCCCGCTACGAGGCGGCGCTGGCGGGAAAAATGAATGAAAAAGACAGCGAGACCGTGACTATCGCGGGACGCTTCTGCGAATCCGGAGACATCCTTATCAGAGACATCTGCTTACCCAGGGTGGCTTCCGGTGATATTATTGCCGTGCCTGTTTGCGGCGCATACAGCATACCTATGGCCAGCAATTATAACGGTACTCTCAAACCAGCTATAGTGATGCTGTCGGATGGACAGGACAGGCTTATCCGCCGCCGCGAGACATACCAGGACATTACCTGCTGCGATCTGCCGTAGAATTGGAGGCTATTTAATGTGGCCGGTGATAGGACATGCCCCGGCTTTGGCCAGGTTAAAGCGCAGTTTGCAAAACGGCACGCTGGGTCATGCCTATCTTGTAAACGGGCCTCCGGGCGTGGGCAAGATGACGCTGGCCCTGGCGCTGGCTCAGGCGCTTAACTGCCGATCCGGTGACGCTCCCTGCGGTATTTGTTCTGTTTGCCAGCGCATCTCCTCCTCCTCACATCCCGATGTGCAGGTGGTTGCGCTGGGTTCTTCTTCATCGGATGAGGATGGACGTTCCAAAACCGAGATAAGCATAAAACAGGTGCGCGACGACATCCAGCACTGGGCTAACCTTCCTCCTTTCGAGGGTGGATATCGCGTTTTTATAATAGGCGAGGCGGAATTGCTTTCCTCTGAAGCGGCCAATTGCCTGCTCAAGACGCTGGAAGAACCGCAGCAAAAGGTGCTTTTCATGCTGCTTACCGGTGAACCCGGCAAACTGCCGGAAACGGTGATATCGCGTTGCCAGCGGCTCGACCTCAAACCTGTGGCGGCTGAACTTGTAGAGAAAACCCTGCTGGAACGGGGTTCATCGCCTGAAAAATCGCGCCTGCTTGCTCGTCTTTGCAGGGGATGTCCGGGATGGGCATTCAGCGCGCTGGATGATGGAACGCTGCTGGAACGGCGGGCGGAGCGCATTGAGCAGCTTTTAGAAATAATAAGCGGCGATCTGGAAGCCCGTTTTGAATATGCAGGAGAGCTTGCATCGCGTTTCATCCAAAAACGCGCCGAGGTGCAGGAAATTCTGGAAGAATGGATGGGGTTGTGGCGCGATATGCTGCTGATAGCATCCGGACAGGCGGACATGGTTATCAATCTGGATTATGCTGACAGCTTGCAAACGTTGACCGATGGATTTAACATAAGCGATATCCGTTCCGGCCTTTCAGCTATAATGCTGGCGCAGAAACAACTGCGACAGAACGCCAGCCCGCGTTTGGCGCTGGAGGTAATCATGCTGGATATGCCTGTGGCGCAAAATAAAAAGGTGAAATCCAGGGGGAGATGACATGGCAGAAATAGTAGGAGTGCGTTTCCGCAAAAGCGGAAGGATATATCACTTTAATCCGGCAGGCATGGAGCTCAAACTGGGCGACAATGTAGTTGTCGATACGGTCAATGGCCTTGGATTGGGGCGCGCTGTTGTTTTTACCACAACAGAGGCCGCTGGCGAACTGCAGGAACCGCTAAAGCCGGTAGTGCGTCTGGCAACTGCAGATGACATCGAAAATGCAGGCAGGTTATGCGCCAAAGAGTCGGAAGCCCTTGATGAAACCAAACGGCTGGTAGCCAAACTGGAACTGCCGATGAAGCTTATTTCGGCGGAATACAATCTCGATGCGTCTCACCTTACTGTTTTTTTTAGCGCCGAAGGGCGTGTGGATTTCCGCGAACTGGTGCGCGAAATCAGCCACAATTTAAAAGTGCGCGTGGAATTGCGCCAGGTCGGACCGCGCGACGAAACCAAGCTGCTGGGAGGGTTCGGGCGCTGCGGTCGTGAGCACTGCTGCACCACTTTCCTGGATGATTTTTCTCCTGTTTCCATTAAAATGGCAAAGGTTCAGGACCTGCCTCTCAATCCTATGAAAATATCGGGGGTTTGCGGGCGTCTGTTGTGTTGCCTGGGCTATGAATGCGAGCAGTATAGAGCGATCAAGGAAAAAATGCCGCGCGAAGGCCAGCGTGTCATGACCGAGGCCGGCCCCGGTCTGGTGGTGGGGCATAACACACTGAAAGAGAAGCTGATGGTGGAATATGAGACGGGAGTAAGGCTGGAGACTCCGGCAGACAAGGTTAAAATTATTGAACGGATGGTTGAGCAACGGCCACAACCCTCGCCAGTATCTGTTGTGTCGCAAACGAAGGCGGCAGAGGTCAGGCCTGATGAAATATCGCTGTCGGCTTCAGATGTAAAACCGGAACCGGAAATCCCTGTTGCCATGACTCAGGAGACGAAGCCGGAGACAGCAATACCTCCCGCCGCACAGCCACAGGAAAAAGCAGTTGAAGTTCCATCTGCAGACTCCACTGATGAAAAACCTTCCGAGCCAGAGTCTCCGCCTTTAGCAGAAGAAAAATCTCCCGAAGCGGATATTCTTCCATCAGAGGAAGAAGAGACCTCATCATCCGGGAATGATAACAGGAACGTTGCCTAGCAGGTAAAGTACTGCGTCAGATATTTCTGCCAGCGAGGAACATTGACAGCGTAGCGGCGGGGTATATAAAAGGCGTTCGATTCCTTCGGTTTGAACGGTTTTTGGTGCAATTTCATGTTGGCTTGTTCCGGAGTGCGTCCTGCCTTATGCCTGTTGCATGCAGTACAGGCGGCTACCACGTTTTCCCACGTATGCCTGCCTCCCTGGAAACGTGGTATGACATGGTCTATGGTAAGCGTAGTTGCGCGCCCGCAGTACTGGCAGACGAATCCGTCGCGGTGAAATACGCCTATGCGCGTGAGCTTCCTTTCAGTATGCGGGCGGCGTACCTGGTAGTCAAGCTTTATTACCGAGGGGATGGGATAAGCTGTTCGGGAACTGTGAAAATACCCTAGCCCATCCTCCAGCATTTCCGCCTTGCCTTCGAGCACAAGAGTTACCGCTCTGCGCGCCTGGCAGATGTTTAAGGGTTCGTAGCTCTGATTGAGCACCAGCACCGGTGTGTTGATTAACACAGGTTTCTCGCTGTTTTAAAATTGCTATATTCTAGGCTAAAATTAAGTCATATATCAAGTGTTCTGCAATTACATATCAGCTTTTTTACTTGATGTATAATATTTGTGCAGGGTAGATGCGCTTAAATCCGTGCAGTTTCTTGTTTTTCTTTATGCGAGTATTACATTTCCGGTGGCAACCCGAGAAATACTTTAATCGGAGGATATGAAGATGAAAACGATGGTTATCGGGTTAGGTCAATGCGGAGGCCGTCTGGCCGATGAATTCGTGAGACTGGATTTGAGAGCCAGGGATTTTCGCGGCGCCAATGTCATCACCCGCACGATTGCAGCCGATACGGATGCCGCGTCCATGCAGGGGCTGTCTTCCAGGCGTCCCGCCAATTTGAAAATACTTATTGGCGAAAGCAAAACCAGGGGGCATGGAGTAGCCAAACAAAGAGAACTGGCTGCGCGGATTATGGCTGAGGAGTCTTTCAAGATAACCAGTGAAGTAAAAGATTCCGGACGCCTTGAGGAAACGGATGCTTTTATGTTGGCGGGCGGCGCTGCAGGCGGCACGGCTTCCGGGGGCCTGCCGGTTTTGGCGCGGGCGCTTAAAGAAAAATATAAGCGCCCGGTTTTTGCTCTGGTGGTTTTGCCGTTCGAGCATGAACTGGAAATTGAGTCCAATTTCGCCAGGAATACGGCGCAATGTCTGGGAGAAATCCAGGCGGCAGCCGATGCTGTGTTTGTTTTTGAAAACCAGAGGTATATACGTAAAGGCCTGTCGTGGCGCGAAAATATCACAGAGATCAACAGGATGATCGTGGAGCCGTTTTTCAATCTGCTGTGCGCCGGGGAGGAAAGGAAAAGCCAGCATGTCGGCGTAAGCACGCTGGAGATAAACGATATTTTCCAGATGCTTGCAGGATGGACTGCCATAGGCTACGGAAGTGTGGATCTGCCTATAATTCCGATGCCGTGGGATAAAAAGGGCGACGAAGGCGGGTACGGCAACGCAGCCCTGGAGACGGCGTTGAGCGATTTATCAGTTCAATGTAATCCCGCCAGGGCAACCAAAGCCATGTACCTGGTGTCGGCTCCTGAGAAGTATATAGGCATGGAACTGGTAACCCGCATGGGAGAATATATTCGGAAAATAGCCCCTGAAGTTTCCCTGCGCTATGGCGATTATCCTATCGATAAAGCCCTGCTGGACGTGACGGTGGTGTTCTCCGGGCTGAAAGAGATAGATCAACTTGAGGAGTACAGGGAAACCGTTT
>CAYRSY010000053.1:0-1460 GCA_964427105.1 uncultured Dehalococcoidales bacterium | reverse complement strand
ACTTCCTGTTCGGCGTCGCAGTGCGGGCAATGAATTTCAATCTCAAAATCTTCGGGCATGTCAGATTTCCCCTGTAAAAAATAAATTAGTTTAAGCGGAGGCTATTTTAGCATTCTGCGTTATAATTGGCTACCGCGAGGCATGGAAAGAGAGTAATGCACTTTGCGTATTTTATGTATCCCGTGCTTTTTGCGATTGACACCTGAAACCGAAATATAAGAAAAACAGCCAAAATTGCCGTAAAACGTATTGACACGCAGGTTGTGTACGTTATAATTTCACCAGAGTATTGTAGGGAAGGAGAGAAAATATGAAGAAGCTGTTATCTGGAATGACGCTAATGCTGATGACCTGCGCCCTGGCTGTTTTTACCTTTTGTTGCTGGATGCCCACCTCCACTACTCCTCCCCCTCCATAGATTAGAAATTCAAGGAGAGGTATATGAAAAAGTTGCTTTCAAGCGTGGCCGTGATGTTGATGGCCTGTGCTTTCGCCTTTGTTTCCTATTCGTGTTTTATACCCCCAAAGTAAACACAAAGTATAAAGGAAGGAGGATATTTATGAAGAAACTATTATCAAGCATGGCGGTGACCCTGATGACCTTTGCTTTGGTATTCGGCGGTTGTTGCATGATGGTGTCCAGCACGCGTCCTCCGGTTTAGGTTCTGCCCAAGGCGTATCAACGGGCCGGATTTATATATATTAGAGATTCCGGCCCGATTTCTTTTCCCCGGATACCTTTTCCGGATAGCGGGCAATGTCTGTCTTACAAATCCCTGTCTATGGATATAATCAAATCGTTGGACAACTCGACCAGCATGTTGTTCATTTTTAGTTTTGAGGTTGTTGGCGGCGGGGCGAGCAATAAGCTGACCCATGTGTCTCCAGCCAGTCCGACCACAGAATAGAACTGCAGTTTATCATGCGTACCGTCTTTGTAGTTAATGGTGACATCCTCGATGGGTTTATCATGCGGTGTAGCCATTTCATCCTCCTCGCAGGGACTTATTCTTAAATTATACCATTTATATATGATTTAACCTGATGTCCTCGAACATCGGAATCATGTCTGGCGGCTGACATAATGTTTTAATTTTTACTGCTTCGGGAAGTTGGCAATATCATAAAACGATGGAGGCCGTGAGGTTGCGGCAGCAGGCGGTTGCAATAAATGGAGATTCTCTGAATCCCTGTCAGACAAGATGGTAAGCGCTGTCCTCTTTTACCACCTTCAGTTTCATGCCGAAAAGGGCGGGAAATGTTTTTGCCGCGAACATTTATTTTTAATTATGACTACAATATAATCATTCACATACTATAGCCTTGTGTCTGGCGAATCAAGCGGAGATAACTCCGGATAGCCACGATATCTGATAGAATATCTATCGAAAATATGATTGATTCGGCCTCGCGCAGTAAGAAGGGAAGGTCTTTAAAGTAAAATATGATTCATAGTTATT
>CAYRSY010000052.1:5462-10884 GCA_964427105.1 uncultured Dehalococcoidales bacterium | reverse complement strand
GTGGAAGACATCGTGGATAGCGGGCTAACATTGCGTTTCCTTCTCGATTATATAAAAAAGAAGGAAAAGCCCGCGTCTTTGCGCCTTTGCGCATTGCTGGACAAGCCCTCCAGGCACAAGGCGGCAGTGAATATCGACTACCTGGGTTTTTCCGTCCCGGATAAATTTATCGTGGGATACGGGCTGGATTGCGCTCAGAAATATCGCAATCTGCCTGATATATGCTGTCTTGAGGAGTAATACCTATGAGTGCCGCAACCGATATGATACAAGTAGCAAGGGGGCAAAAACCCGCAGACCTGATACTTGCCAACGCCCGCATCGTCAATGTTTTCAACGGTGAAATAGAACAGGGAAACATCGCCATATATGCCGGACGCATCGCCGGTATAGGTGATTATAGCCTCGCCCTCGAGACACTGGATTTGAAAGGCCAGTATGTCCTGCCCGGACTGATCGACGGGCATACGCACATCGAAAGCTCGCTGCTGGATATTGCGGAATATGCCAGCGCCGTCATACCTCACGGAACCCTGGGAGTGGTTACAGATCTTCACGAGATAACCAATGTTTGCGGGATTGCAGGCATAGATTACATTTTAAAGGCTTCCCGCCGCCTGCCTTTTGAATTTTTTGTTATGGCGCCATCATGCGTACCGGCAACGCATCTTGAAACATCAGGGGCAAGCTTCGACGCCGTGGCTATCCGCCGCCTGTTTAAACGCACTGGAGTTATCGGCCTGGGAGAAATGATGAATTATCCCGGTGTATTATTTGGCGATGCAAACGTTTTGGCAAAAATCGACGCTGCGTCCGATATGCCGGTTGACGGACACTCACCGGGGCTAAACGGGCTCGACCTTAACGCATATATATCCTGTGGCATCTCGTCAGACCATGAATGCGTGGCATTGGCAGAAGCCCGTGAAAAACTGGCACGCGGCATGTATATCATGATACGAGAAGGATCATCGGAGAAAAATCTTGAAGCATTATTGCCACTGGTGACTGATAAAACATACAAACGCTGCCTGTTCGTGGTTGATGACCGCAGCTGCACGGATATATTGCATGACGGAGATATAGATGCCGTTGTGCGCAAAGCTATCAAACTGGGACTGGAACCTGTGCGGGCTATTCAATTGGCTACCATCAATCCAGCGGAGCGCTTTGGATTGAAAAACATAGGTGCGATTGCGCCCGGGTATCTGTCCAACCTGATTGTGATGCCAGATTTGAAGCGTTTCGAAGCAAAAATAGTATTGCACCGTGGAAAGGTGGTAGCCCGCGAAGGAAAGCCGCTATTCAAGACAGGAACAGCCGGCAGGCAAAGCGTGAATCAATCCGTCAATGTTAAGTCATTCAAAATAGATGATTTTCAATTGAACACAGGAGATAAGACCTTCCCCGTCATCGAGGTTATCCCCGGACAAATCATCACACGTAGACTGGATATAAAAGTGCTAACAGACAAAACCGGCTGCGTTATCCCTGATGTGAAACAGGATATACTCAAGGCCGTCGTGATTGAAAGGCACAAGGCCAGCGGCAATACAGGTAAAGGGCTGGTAAAGGGTTTCGGGTTGAAAAGCGGGGCAATAGCGTCTTCAGTAGCTCATGATTCACATAACATAGTCGCCGTAGGTGCAAATGACGAAGACTTAAAAACAGCTATCGCAGAAATTGTTTCGATGCAGGGCG
Source organism: uncultured Dehalococcoidales bacterium (assembly GCA_964427105.1). Taxonomy (GTDB): domain Bacteria; phylum Chloroflexota; class Dehalococcoidia; order Dehalococcoidales; family UBA1222; genus SURF-27. Next base: position 9,183 of record CAYRSY010000052.1, on the reverse strand, counting down.
GCTTGGCAGTTGTGGAAAAAGGCAAAGTTTTAGCCAGATTGCCCTTACCTGTGGCTGGGTTAATGTCTGACAGGCAGCTCGGTGAAGTAGTTAAAAATTTCTCAATAGTTGAGGAAACAGCAAAAAAGCTGGGGTGTACGCTTGCAGCCCCGTTCGCCACACTCTCGTTTATAGCTTTGCCGGTAATACCAGAACTGAGGCTGACTGATTTGGGACTAGTTGATGTTAACGCATTTAAGATAATTCAGCCTTGATTCACTACACGGGGAGATTATCGATAGTGTCTTTAATCAGGCATTGATAATAAAGTGTAATTCGCCGCTCAACCAAAGCCAGAGCACCGCAATGCCAATTCCCAGCAATCCCCCGCTGAAAACCTGGAACGGCGTATGGCCGATAAGTTCGCGCACATCTTGTTCCATATCTTTGGAGCGCCGCTCACGCAGCTCTTGCATTATCCTGTTAAGAATTATCGACATCTGCCCGACAGATCGTCTGACTCCAGCGGCATCGTACATCACGATGGATGCGAAAACCGCCGAAATAGCAAACTCCACCGAATTAAAACCCGTTAATATGCCTACCGATGTAGCCAGCGATGTCACCAATGCCGTGTGGGAACTGGGCATTCCGCCGCTGCGTATGAAAAACCCCATATCAAGGCGCCTTTCCCGTATCAGGCCGCCAACAACTTTGAGCATTTGTGCCACTATCCAGGAAGTGATGGCAATTAGTAACGCTTCGTTGACTAACACGTTAAAAAAGACCTCGCCTTATTCTGGGGATAGGTGCAGGCTGTGAGACCAATGGTTTAGCGATGTTCTCATGCTGGCGAGCCATCCAGTCTTTATAACAGCGTACGCCTTCTTGATCGCTTAAATCATTCCAATATCGATAGTAGTCTGAGATATAAAACTTTTGTACATGCGCAGTCTCGACAGTTACCACAAAATTGGCGACTTTTTCAACCAGGCTTACAGCGGCTTCCGAAGCAGCCGGTACCGCCACAATAATTCTAGATGGTTGTCTTCTCTTTACCGATTCAGCGGCAGCCAGCATTGTATAGCCGGAAGCGAGACCATCATCTACGATAATAGCTGTTTTGCCTTTAAGCAGGGCAAGAGTGCGATTGTTACGGTAAGCCAGCGAACGCTGACGAATATCATTACGAACCTTGTTAACCTGATAGTTAATCTGGCTTTCATTCAAGTTGATGCTTTTGAGAATTTCGTTGTTAAAAATAGTAGTGCCGTCATCGACAACGGCACCAAATCCGCCTTCCGGCAACAGAGGTATTGGTAACTTACGCGCAACGACAATGTCAAGGTCCGCCTTCAGAGCCAATGCGACAGGCACCGCTACGGGCACCCCCCCGTTGGGGATAGCCAACACCACGACCTGCTGGTTTTTATATTCCTCAAGCTTGATTGCCAGCTTATTGCCTGCATCATATCTATTTTCAAACAACGGAGAGCGAGTAGGCGTATGCAACACATTCTCCTATATAGAGTATTCTCACTAATTATAATCCTAACTGCCCTGCTTGTCGCTGTTGGTTTTTATTATTGTCGTTCCCAATTCCAGAATTTTAGCGCATGTCTCTTCAGAATAATCGGAGCGCTTTAAATCAATATAGGTTTTAAATGCTTTCTGTGGCGTAAGCATTTCGACAGAAATATCACCCATGCGGGGACGGAGCTGCCGCTTGATATTTTTCATTATGGACAAGTAATAAGCCCCCTCCAATGCTCTGCGAACCCTTGTTTCATCCAGATTTGCTTCATACTCCTGGGACAGATTTATTTCAAGGCGCACGATGTTACCCGGAATATCCCCTGCATAAGAATCCAATATCGACAGAACAGCTTCAGTGGGTTCCGTATCTTTCATTTCCAGATTGGCTTTTATCGTCAGGAAACTTCTTCCTTCGATACCATGAAATTCGTAGTTTGTCTTATTCTTCGGCGATGCGCATTCGATATCCACAAGATAAAATCCCTTTTCGTCATCTTCATCACCGAAATCAAGGCGCTCCAGACTTCCGGAATAAATCACGGGAGGATTTTCATGTAAAACCTGATGGCGGTGTATATGCCCCAGTGCCACATAGTCGAAACAGGGTCTGGCAACAGAGCTGACAAGCAGCATGTGCTCCTGCCCGATGCTCATGGTATCTTCTGAACCTACCCGCGCCCCCTGCACCCATACGTGAGCTGCCAGCACGGCAGAAAGGGCAGGATCAAGCTCAGACGCCAGTTTGTCTATTATATCCGATAATATCTGCTGCATTTTCTGATTGAGCTGCACAAAATCCAGATTCTTTGTATCCTCTTTGCTCACTACATTCGAACGTTTGAGCCAGGGCAAAGCGACAATCTGGATTGTTCCCGAGGGGGTAGGGATGCGAAAAATGCCGGGACGTTCAGCTACATACACATTTTGTATGCCTAGTGTATCGTAAATTTCAATGGTGTTGGCACGCCCGGAGGCATTAGGGAGATCATGATTTCCCACAAGCAGGAAAACAGGGATGTTGTTTTCCACCAGCTTCCTGATCCTACGGGCAAACTCGCGTTGCTGTGTCTGGCTGGGATCGCGGCTCTTATATGCATCGCCACAAAAAAGAACCAGTTCTGCCTTTTCTTCAATAGCATAATCCACCATCTGGTCGAATGAATTGAGAAAATCCAGAAAGCGCGACGACAGCCCGCTCTCTGCATCTATATGCCCGTAGCTTTCCACCCCCAGATGGAGGTCGGCGAAGTGGATTATTTTCATTTTATGCGTCTTGTGCCAGACGAAATTAAATACAAAGCTTTGCGGCCAGTATCCCCTTGAGCTCGTCTATAGGAACGCGTATCTGCTGCATGCTGTCGCGCTCACGCACTGTCACCTGTTTGTCTTCCAGCGACTGAAAATCTATGGTCACGCAATAGGGCGTGCCGATTTCATCCTGGCGGCGGTAACGCCTGCCAATGCTCTGAGAATCGTCATAGGCAACAGCCCATGTATGTCGCAATTCAGTATATATTTGTTGAGAAAGCGCTGCCAGGGGCTCTTTTTTGCTAAGAGGCAGCACGGCCACTTTAACAGGAGCTATGGCAGGATGCAAATGCAATACAATACGAATCTCATCTTTATCCGGTTCTTCCGCATAAGCATCACACAGGAATGCAAGCATTGATCTGTCAACACCGGCGGAAGGCTCGATGACATAGGGAACGACGGTTTCCTTGCTTTCTTCATCGAAATACGAAAGCCCTTTGCCGCTGAACTGTGAATGCTGCCTGAGGTCAAAATCACCGCGGTTGGCGATTCCTTCCAGTTCTCCCCAGTTCCAGGGGAAGCGGTATTCCACATCGGTGCAGCAGCGCGCATAATGCGCCAGATCCTCTTTGGGATGGGGGGCAAATCTTAAATTTTCGGCTTTGATGCCGAGATTCTTGTACCATTCCATGCGGGTATTGGTCCAGTAGTCGAACCATTCCATATCGGTGCCGGGTTTGACGAAAAACTCCAGCTCCATCTGTTCAAACTCGCGGCTGCGGAAGATGAAGTTGCCGGTAGTAATTTCATTGCGGAAACTCTTGCCCTGCTGGGCAATACCCAGAGGCAATTTCTTGCGTGTACTGGTTAAAACATTCTCGAAATTGACGAAAATACCCTGCGCTGTTTCTGGACGCAGGTAAACAATAGCCGCCTGTTCCTCAACCGGCCCCAT
>CAYRSY010000052.1:0-5362 GCA_964427105.1 uncultured Dehalococcoidales bacterium | reverse complement strand
TTGCTCCTTTTTTTTCTCGCTTCTATCATGCATCTGTTTGAAATAACGTCCAAACAGTATAAATAGTATTACCGTCCCGATGCCTATTACCGTTAAGGAAAAGCTTATCAGCGAGAATAAATGTGTGGCGTTCAGGCCATAAACGAATGCATCCAGCATGATGTACCCCAGTATTATCTGCGGCAACAGCAGCATATTACTCATCAGCGCTATAAAACCAGAAATATCGATTTTCGCGGGGCTGTTGCGCGTAATATATCTGGCTATTTTTAAAAATATAACAGCGACAAGAAAAGCAGTAGCCACGATACCGGCCTGCAAGCCCAGCATCAGAGCCACGAATGAGTTTCTGTTCATCAGGGTCTTCGGCGTGCCGTCCGAAGCAAAACGCAAGCCGAGCTCGGCAGGCATGCGGTTATAAAAAACAAGCGCCAGAATAACGCACACAAGCGCTATCAGACAGGGTAAAAGCACATACGAATAGCGGAATACCAATCTGGAACTACTGTCTCCCGTATTGGCAGACATATTCTCATTCGAACTATTACTTTGAGGCAGTGTCATCTGTAATACTTTCTTCAATACCGGTTATTATGATTTAACATTAAAAGTTAGCAGCTTTGGGCTGCCATGTCAAAAGGCCAAACGGTCATATCCATCGCATTTGTAGTACGCTGCTCCCGGATGATAGAATGCCCCTTATGATACTGGAAACACTGGCTGTGGGAGACTATCAGTCTAACTGCTATATATACGCATCCAAAGCGAGTAAAAAAGGCTTTATAATCGACCCCGGTGATGAAGCAGATGCCATAATCAACTGTATAGAAAAATTAGGCATCAGCATCCCGTATATTCTGCTTACACACGGGCATCCCGATCATACCGCCGCTCTCAAATCGGTAAGGGAGAAAACAGGGGCTCAAGTCGCCATACATACCGCTGATGCCGGCATCCTCAAGGACAAACTGCTGCACACCATGCTGGGTTTCAGGTGTATCGATATCACACCGGACCGCCTGCTATGCGACGGAGAGATAATAAAGGCCGACGGCGTGGAGCTAAAGGTAATCCATACGCCGGGGCACACTCCTGGCGGCATCTGCCTGCTGGGGGAAGGACTGATGTTCACAGGAGACACGCTTTTCAACATGGGCATCGGCAGAACAGACCTGCCAGGTGGTAGTGCGAACGCCCTGATGACAAGCATAAATGCCAAGCTGTTATCGCTTCCTGATGAAACGCTCGTATATCCCGGACATGGGCCGTCAAGCACTATAGGCAAAGAACGACAGTCCAATCCGTTTCTTAACGGCCAATATTAATCCGGATTGAGGCATCCCAGCTTGTCTTCCAGCCTTTTTTGCTGAGCCGACAGCGTAAGATCGCTACGCGTTTTTTCTAGCACTCCGCGTAAAGCATCCGTAGTACGTCTTAGCCCACCAGTCAGGCTGTCGGGGAAATCCATCGTCACCAGCACGTTATAAATATCGTCCATATCGCCGAGGAGTTCCTCGCCCCGCGAATAATCCCCTTTTCTAAGGCTGTCCAGCAGGAAACGCCTTAATTCGCTGGCACCTTCTGCCATGCCGTTGAGGTAAGCTGCATTATCCACTTCGAGTTCTTCGGGAGAGGGTATTTGTTCTCCGAGAACCAGACTGAGTGTAATATTGGCCTCTGCGAATTCCTTTTCGGCATCCCAGACAAAGTGGGTGTTTGGCAACTCGGCACAACTGTTGAGCGACTTTTTAGCATCGGCTAACATGCTTTTTGCTTCGGATAGTGTCTTGCGGGCTGTATCGTATTCATGCCTGTGTATAGCGCGTATGGTCCTGCCAGCCAGCCGGATGACCTCGCGGCTGAGAGGCATAGCCTTTTCACGCGCAGTATCCTGCGCCATCAATTCCAGCCGTATTTGTTCAGAGATATTTTCAAGATTTTCAGTCAGTCTGCTCATGGTAATTTTTTATCCTTTCAATCATATCGCCGGCTGCCTGCCGCGGAGATTCTGCCAGCACTACCGCGCTGATGACCGCCGCCGCATCGGCACCGCCAGCAAAAACTTCACCGATATTTTTCATGTTTATACCGCCGATAGCGACCAGCGGTAAATCCACGGCCTCTTTAATTTCCGCCAGACCTTTCAGCCCCATCACGGGACATTCAGGCTTGGTAGGAGTAGCATATACAGCTCCGTATCCCAGATAATCGGCCCCGTCTTCCTTCGCCTTTTTTGCTTCTTCGACATTCGCTACTGAACATCCGATGAGTTTGCCTACAGGCAGTAACGTCCGGGCTATTTGCACAGGCAGATCCTGCTGCCCTAAATGCAGGCCGTCGGCATCACAGGCCAGCGCCATATCCAGATGGTCGTTTATAATCAACAGGGCGCCGCTTTCTGCACACAGCTTCTTTATGGCCAGCGCCATCGCTACTATCTCTTTCTTGGCACTGCTCTTATCCCTTAATTGAATCAGTTTTACGCCGCCTGCCAGAACCTGTGCCGTAATTCCGAGAATATCCTTGTCTTTAAGGCAATCCGTATCAATAATTACATTCAGGCCGCAAATTCTGGCAGCCAGGTCTTTTCGGGTTAATCTGCCCAGCAGCTTTTTTTCAATTGTGTAGAGACTGAAACGGGCGTCCTGATAGATTTGCGCATCCAGTGTAATACCCTCTATTTTTGCCAGTTCCTCCATAACGCGCAGGGATTCTTCCACGCGGCGGGAATTGGCTATGACTGTCTCAGGCAACCCGTGTTTGCTTTTTTGAAAATCGGTGATGATATTTTCCCCAACATCATTCGCGGAATCACGGGCACTCAGCAACCGGGACTTGGCGTTTATATCGCGCACGGATAATTGATGGCGCAGGCTCTTGAGCTTTTCAGAAAGAGCGGCATCATCCAGCACAAAACGCGCTATCTCTTCCAAAACGCGTAAACCTTCACCGATGCGATTGAGGCTGGCATCGATGATACGCATTATCTGTTTGGAATTTTCTTGGCTCATAACTCCAGTACCGCTCTAACAGAATAGATTTTATCATAAATGGAGAGGCTGAAAGTTATTCCTCTCCAACCGCACTCTCGATGTGTTCGATGCGCAGGGGTTTCCCCGTGTTATCCACTTCCACAGCTATGAAATCTATGCGCCAGGACGACTCGGACAGGTTATGCTTCTGGACATAATCCTGCGCCACCAGCACCATTTTTCTCTTTTTGCGGGTTGTAACCGATTCTTCAGGTGTGCCGCAGTTGAGGCTGCTTTTAGCCCGCACCTCGACAAAAGCTATCATCCCGTCTTTTGAAGCTACTATATCTATTTCACCATCAGGAGAGCGATAGTTGGTTTCTACGATGGTATATCCCTGTTCTTCGAGATACTTCCCCGCCAGTTTTTCGCCCAGTATACCCGTATCTCTAGCTTTCATTTGCGGGATTCAATCTGTATTGATAATGGCAAAAAGTCAGGCGGTGAATAGGTGAAAGCCCTTTTTCTTCGATGCAGCGGTAGTGTTCCTTTGTGCCGTACCCCTTGTGGCGGCAGAGGCCATAGCCGGGATACTGTTTATCCAGTTCCCGCATCATCATGTCACGCGTAACCTTGGCGATAATGGAAGCGCAGGCGACAGAATAACAAAGGGCATCGCCGTCAACGATGCCTTTTTGCGGCAGTTTCACATCGGACAGGCGGAAATAATCTATGATAAGGCTGTCGGCTGGCGGCGACAGCTCTTCGATAGCCATTTTCATAGCCAGTTTGCTGGCTTTTCCGATACCAATAGAATCTATCACAGAATGTTCTACAACGCCTATGCCCACAGCGATAGCTGTTTCTTCTATGTAGCTGAAGAGATATTCACGCTTTCGGGGAGAAAGCATCTTGCTGTCCCTGACTTCTCCAAGCCAGAAACGGCGTATGCGGCACGGGAGAATAACGGCACTTGCTACTACCGGCCCAGCCAGGCAGCCACGGCCCACCTCATCCACGCCTGCTGTATATTTATATCCTTCAGACAGAAAACGGCGTTCTTCAGCAAAGGTCGGGGTTAGCTTTATTCGTTTCGGGTTCAGTGCTTTGTCAAGAGTGCGAGTTCTCACTTACCCCCTCACCTTAATCCTCTCCCACAAGGGGCGAGGAGATTAATTACTTTTTAGCGATAAGCCGTTCCACCCTGTTCCAGATAATAGCAGCAATATCTTTACTGGGTAACAGCGCATCAATTATCAAAAACCGTTTAGGCTCATTTCTTGCCAGTTGCAAATATCCCTGTCGTACCTGCTCGTGAAAGGCCCTCACTTCCGTCTCAAACCTGTCTTGTCTATCCTTATTCTTACGTGCCAAACCATCTTCCGATGGAATATCCAGCAGTATTGTCAGTGTTGGTTTTAATCCGTCTGTCGAAATCTCATTAAGTCGCTTTATCATATCGAGGTCAAGCCCTCGGCCATAGCCCTGATATACGGTAGTAGAATCATAAAAACGGTCACATAACACCACTGTGCCATTGCCAAGCGCAGGATTGATAACATCTTTCACCAGTTGGTTACGCGAAGCGCTGAACAGAAGCAGTTCGCCTGTAGCCGAAAGTTTTATATCCTTACGCCATTTGAGCCAGCGGGTAATATTTTCACCAAGCGGCGTGCCGCCGGGTTCATGCGTCAAGACGACGGGTATTTGCCCTTTTATCAGACGGCGATAAAGCGCCTTCGACTGATAACTCTTGCCGCAGCCTTCGCCACCCTCAAAGGTTATAAATATAGATGGCATCAACGTCCTTCCCTGTAAATCATCACATGTCGGTTAGGCTCACGCCCCACGCTTTTCGAAGACAGTTTACTTCTTTCAGCTATCAAATGCTGCAAGCGCCTGATATAAGCTCCCTGCGGACTGAGTTCTACGGGTTCTTCTCCATTGTGCTTTACTTCGGATGCCGCTTTTTCAGCCTCCCGCAAGGCAGTAGCCAGTGCTTCCTGCCTGTCAACCGAGAGATTATCCTCACGCAAGGCTACCGCCTGCGGATGCATGGTCGCCAGCATATGTCTTAGCTGCATGGGAGTATGCGTTCTCAATACATAAATAGGAACGCCTCGCGCTTCGGCATCGCGTATTTTCTGCGGTTTACGGTGAAAATAGCTTTTGGAGGTGACCATCAAGCCGGCGGTGCGCAAATCCTCGGTAATGTTAATTTCCAGTCCCATGCTTCTAGCTTCTTCCTCCAGGCGCTGGCGATTGATTCCAAAAAGATACATACGAGGGGCTTCTTTGCTTTTTTCGACAGAGCGCTCGGAGGTAACATCCTTACCTCGTTTCGGCGTTTCCTGTTTTACAATGCGCACCTCACCGTTTTCCAGCCAGCG
>CAYRSY010000051.1:8019-10886 GCA_964427105.1 uncultured Dehalococcoidales bacterium | reverse complement strand
GGATTTATCGCACGCCGACCGATGATAGACGCAGCAAAATATTAAATACTATATAAAATAATAAACCTTCACCTGGCCGCTTCTGCCTGTATGGATTGTGCAATTAAAGATACCGCAGCCTCATAACTTATATGTCTTGTATTTATTACCAGATCATAATGCACAGTATCTTCCAGGTCTGCTTTGAAATATCTTTTTATAAACTCGCGGTGGCTATCATCAACTTTTTTAATCTCTTTTTTGGCGGAATCTTCATCAAGCTGTAATTCCTGCATCACCCGTTTTACTCTCAATTCCAAAGGCGCAATAACCAAAACATGGAATGCATCAGGATTATCCTTAAGGATAAACTGGCTGCCTCTTCCTCTTATTACAATGGATTGGCCTTTGGCAAGACTTTTTATCACATGCTCCAATTCAGCAAGATAACCGGCATCGTTGAGCGGTATTTCCCACACGGGAAGCCCTACATCAGGTATACCCGGATGTACAGGATAAGTAGTGGACAAGACCTCGGCAAGACGATCAAAAATACCGCTGGGAGGCATTTCCTTTTCTGCTATCTCTTCTTTTGTCAGTTTTAATCTTCTGGCAACCCGGGCAATGATTTCTCTGTCAACATAGCTAATTCCAAGTTTTTCAGCGAGTTGCATACCGATTTCAGGAGCACCACTTCCCATCTGACCTCTGATAGTTATAACAGCCATTCCCCCTCCTTTTGATACGAATCTTAACCCATAAGCTCCGGTTTCCTGGATTTAGGCGGTCTGCCCCCCAAAACCATCGCAAAACGGTTCAGCATCTTGTTTGTGGACGGGTCAACATCATGCCAGCGGGCAATAAATTCTCTGTCTGTAAGCCATGTATGACTTATAGTAGCAGGATCCTCAAACAGTATAACTCCTTTTTCATATCCAATAACTATCACATAATGCCCATACTCATTCGTTTGCCGCCAGTCCGAAAGCGTCATGTATCGGTCAACCCATGCCTGCACCAATACAATTACCGGAGTTTGATTATCCACATAGCGTTTAAGCACCGCCATCGGACAATTATTATGGGTCACGACCTCAAATACGTAAGAATGCGCTACTGCTACCATGTTCTGCGGCTGCGTTCCAGAATTACTGTTTGTTCCGAGCTTTGCAATCAGTTCATCCTCACGCACATCGACTCCATAATATGCCAGCAACAGTTGCAATGCTTTCGGCCCGCAATCGAATCCAAAAGTTTGTCTGCCTGATGGGAAATCTATTTTACCATAGCCTTATATTCCCCTCAATAATATTATAAAACATCCTTACAATATATAAATATTACAGCGCGGATCATTAAAAGCCGTGAAGAGAGTATTGCCATCGTATGCATTATATTTGCGCATTTATCGCCTAAGACGTTGCGATATTGCCCGCTAGGAACATACTGATTATTTTCTGCCCCGGCTGCGGAACTATTTCCCTATCAGGATTAAAGAATGAAAGTTTATTCTTTTCATCTATAACAAACAGCGGCACGAACGATTCCAGATTATCATTTTTATATGCCACGTAATCATATTCACTGGAAAGACGCGTTACTTTTAATGTAGCTCCCTGACGGTAAGCTTTATCGAAAAACTCATAAGAATATTTTGCGCCGAAAGCAGTCCGTCCCCGTAAAGTTGTCCTTTTCTCCATACGGCTTTCTACAGGAGCTAGCTGAAAGGTATTTTGCCGACCCGGGATATTACCGAACTGCGCGCTTACCAATGAATTATAATCATCGTCCGATGTAGCCGCCATTAAGTATCCGACCCCCGTCCAGTCAAGTTCATCCTGAGTTTGTTCCGAAAGCATATCGGCATAAAATACCTGCAATCCCTTCATACGTGCGGCAGATATATTCGCCCAGTTGGCATCAACTACGATCACGTGAAAACCTTCTTTATGAATAGTCGCAGCAATTTCCGCCATCCAGTCCCGTCCGCCTACAATAATAACACCCTGAGGATCCGACACCGCTACTTTTAAGCGGCGCGCCAGAAAAGGAGATCCTACCCCGTAAAATAGCACGCTTCCGGCTATAATAACAAAAGTCACGGATACAAGTTTTTCGGCATCAGTAAACCCTGAATCAGCCAAACGAAGAGCAAAGATAGAAGCTACCGAGGCGGCTATGATCCCGCGAGGAGCCAATCCTGCCAGAAAAGCCCTTTCGTTCCGCTTAAGTTTGGAACGAAAAGTCGAAGCCAAAACAGCTAAAGGCCGCGCTACCAGTACCAGCACCGCCAGCAGTATCAGGCTTAAGACAGCCGTATCGGCTATTTCTCCCATATCCAGACGTGCAGAAAGCAGGATAAACAGGCTTGAGATAATCAGCACTCTCAGGTTTTCTTTAAATTCTGCGATATGCCTTATGTTAACCGTTTTCTGATTGGCCAGAATAATGCCCATTATCATGGCTGCAAGCAAACCCGAACTTTCCTGTATGAATTCACATAGCGCATATACGGCCAGTAACAGCATCAACACAAAAGCGTTATGCAGGTGTTCCGGCACCCAGTAACGCTTCATCGCCTGTATCAGGACTATCGCACCTGCGAAAGCCATTCCCCCCGCCACCAAAACCTCGCGCATTACAGCCATTATTACCTCAGCAACCGCTGTAGATAAGGTAGCAGCCGTGATAGCTTCGAAAACCAGCACTGCCAATATTGCGCCCAGTGGATCAATTACAATGCCTTCCCATTTTATTATTGAACTTACCTGCTGGTTAGGGCGCAACAGGTGCAACAACGGCAATGTCACGGTGGGACCGGTGACCACGAGCAGAGCCCCCAGCAAAAGTGCGATACCAAGCGAAAAATCAAAAAGCCAATAAGCAGT
>CAYRSY010000051.1:0-7919 GCA_964427105.1 uncultured Dehalococcoidales bacterium | reverse complement strand
ACTATCCCGAACAACTCGCTGATTTCCATTCCTAACTGTTATCTCCTATAGTGCTTTCGCGTCATTTTACTGATGATAATTTCCCGGAATTTTTAATTATCCAACCTGGACTGTACCCAGCGGTTTTTTCTCTTCTTCCGTTTCCGGCGGAACCCCGGCATCGGCAATAGCCAGCGCCAATGTCAGAGGCCCCAGCCGGCCAATAATCATGGTTATAATGATAAGAATCTGCCCGATAGTAGATAGAGCAGAAGTTTCCCCTATACTCAGGCCAACCGTACTGAAAGCCGAGATCGTTTCAAACAGGATTTCAATAAATCCCTGGTGTTCTGTTATGCTCAATAACAATGCGACACCGAATATAAATACAACAGCGAAAAAAGTTACAGCGACTGCCCTGTGTACCTGTACAGTGCGAAGACGTTGATGGAATATTTCCACATCTTTTTTACCCTTAGTATATGATGATGCGGTATATGACAGAACTGCGAATGTATTTACTTTTATTCCGCCTGCAGTAGAACCGGACACTCCCCCGATAAACATAAGTATCATTATTGTAAATAAAGAAGACATAGGCAAAAAACCGAGATTTATGGCCGTGAAACCTGCAGTACGTGACGTTATTGACAGGAAAAGGGCATTGGACAACGCTGATCCCACATCCATGTTTACTGAATTTGAACCTAGCCATCCCAGAACAAAAATAAGCAATGCCCCCCCGATGAATAGTGTCATTGTGCCACTTAGCGCCAGTTTTGTATCAAGCGTAAAAGCTTCTCCGTGCATTTTTCGATAAATGCCTGTAAAAACAGTCACACCAAAAGCCCCTGCGAATGACAGCAAGGCAAACATGGCTAATACCAGGGGCTGTCCGGCATATCCAGTCAGACTTGCGCCATTGTGCAATATATCAAAACCTGCATTATTGAAAGCCGAAACAGAATGGAAAATGGCTGACCACCACGGCATTCGGGCCCCGGATAATTCGAGTGCAACCGCGATAATCAAAATGCCGATGGCCTCAAATACAGCGGTAATTATAATGGTATTGGCCAGTAAGTGCTTGAATTCCTTCCGATTGGTAGCGCCGAAAGCATCGGCCACCCGGAAATCACGCAATTGCGCATGCTGTCCAGCCATAAATATCAAAAAGGCAGAAGACAGCATGAAGCCCAAGCCACCTATCTGAATCAAAAACATGATGACTACCTGCCCGAACGTGGTCCATGATGTAGAAGTATCAACCAGCACCAGCCCGGTATCGGTCACAGCCGATGTTGAAGTAAAAAATACTACCAGAGGGTTTCCCCACTCTCCCGAGGAATTGGATACAGGCAAAAGCAGAAGCAAAAACCCCAGGAGAATGGAAACCGCAAATCCGATTATCAAAAACGCAAAAATATTCAGCCTGTCAGGGAATAAATCTCTTACTACAGGCTTTAAAGCATTCGCTGATGAGCGGAATGTCTTCGCCTTATTTTTTATGAATTTACACGCAGTCTTTAACATCAGATTAAATATATATAAGAATATTTTAGAAACTTGGACGCATATTATATCCAGAATGATATTGTGTCAATGCCGAAGATAAGCCAGCCAGATTCATCAATATTTGAAGAACAGGCTTGAAACGGGGTTATCCAAAGCTGGTTTTCATCTGTCCGCAGCTATTATCATTTTTAGCGCAATATATTAATTCTTGCGCCGAGAGCAGCCAGAAGAAACATCAGGGGCGCTTTCTATAACACGGTTTTTCAGGTCATTGCGGTTTTCTACAAGCTTTCGCTCACTCCACTACCGTTGACAATAAATAACCCCTATAATACATTTATGCAGTTCAAACATCCCTGGATTATTCTAATTGAAGGGGGCAGGCATGGCTGGTAAAATCCCCAGTCCCAAAATGCAGAGGAAATCTTTAAATGGTTCTAAAGACGATAAAAAGATTGCTAAAGACACGGGTAATTCAAACATCCGCACACCGAGGCTAAGTAAAAAAAACCATGCGCCATCACGAGAAAGTGAAAGCCTTTTCGAGGGTGCCAGCGATGCTATACGTGTTATAAATAAGGATTTCACAGTTCGCCGCATAAACAATTCTTTTGCAGAGATGACCGGAACAAAACAAGATGCGGTAGTAGGAAAGAAATGCTGGGAGGTTTTCCCCAGCCAGGCTTGTCATACTCCTTTATGCCGCCTGAAACGCATTTTAAAAGGCGAAGACATCATTCAGGAAGAGATAGAAAGAGTTAAACCCAACGGACAGATTATTCCATGCAGAGTAAGCGCAATACCGCTATATAACGAACGCAGTAAATTCATGGGAATAATAGAAACATTCGTCGATATAACAGAAAAGAAACGTCTGCTGACACATGTAAAAGAAACCGAGGACAGGTACAGGGCACTGATTGAATTGGGCAACAACATCGGAGAAGGCATAGTAATGCTCCAGAACGTTGATGGAATTGAGGCCAGACACACCTTTGTGAGCGATCAGTGGTCTAGCACTACAGGCTACACAAAAGAAGAACTGCTGGAAATGAGCATCTATGATATTATCTCCCCCGTCTTTAAAAAGGATTTTGTCAACCGTTTCCGTAGAAGGATTGCAGGAAAATCCACTAATGGATTGTTTGAAACCACTATCGTTCGTAAAGGCGGCAAAGAGCTATCCATTGAATCCACCGCTGCATTGACTACCTATCAGGGCACCCCCGCCAGCGTATTGTATCTGAGGGACATAACCGACAGAAAAAAGCTGGAGATAGAGTTATTTGAACATAAAAACCATCTTATGCGGTTGGTTGAAGAACGCACGTCCCAGTTACAGATGGCTAATGACAGATTGACCAGCGAAATTAACAGGCGCACAGAAGCAGAGAAGGAAATTGAAAAACAGAAAACGATGCTGCAATCCTTATTTGACGCAATCCCGGCTGGAATATATCTTCTCGATAAGGAAGCGCGCATAACTTACATCAATAAATTCGGCATGAAGTCGATTGCGACATCCCTGGAATATTCTATCGGTAAAACGGTTTTCGAAGCCCAGCCTGAAAGAAGCTCGTCGTTGGCAGCTTACCATCGAGACCTGGAAGTGATCCGAACCGGAGAACCCAAACGAGTCATCTTTACGAATTATGAACCGCCCGGAGCACGGTGGTTTCAACTGGACAGGTACCCTTATCGCGACCCTTCAGGCAATGTTGTGGGGGAAATATGTATGGAGGTGGAGATTACAGACCGGATAGAAATTGAAAATAAATTGAAACAGGCGCTTGATCAGGAACGCGTATTACGGGACCAGTTGGAGATTCAAATACAGCAACGCATCGAATTCACCAGAGCGCTGGTTCACGAGCTGAAAACCCCGCTTACCCCCCTGCTTATGGCCAGCGAAATGCTGGCAAAGACATCTATAGAAGAGGAAGCGCATAATACCGCCAAAATCATCTACACCGGAGCCATCGCGCTGAATAACCGTATCGATGAATTACTGGATCTGGCAAAAGGGGAAATCGGGCTTCTAAAACTGGATTTAAAGCCTCAGAATATGGCGGAGATAATTAAAGAAGTTTGCAACTATATGAGCTATGCCGTCAAATCAAAAAACCAGGAGTTTACCTGCACGGTTCCTGATACTATTCCTTTAATCGATATAGATAAACAGCGCATAAGGCAGGTACTGATTAATCTGCTGGACAATGCTACCAAATATACCCCCAGAAAAGGTAAAATAAACATGGCTGCAACCTCTGCGGCAAACGGTATTACGGTAGAGGTAAGTGACACGGGACTCGGAATAGCGCAGGAAGACCAGGAAGGCATATTTGAACCCTATTACGCGCTGAGAAAAGACAAACACGTACACAGGGGAATGGGGATAGGCTTGTCTCTGACAAAGATGTTAATCAGCCTGCATGGCGGCACAATCAAATTGGAAAGTAAAAAAGGCAAGGGGAGTGTGTTCAAGATATACTTGCCATATCAAAGAGACGCAAAATGAAAATATTGATAGTTGAAGACGACTCCACCATCGTTGATGCAATTAAATGTGCTTTTAAACTCGGCTGGCCCGGAGTAGAAATTATCGCGGTTGACTGGGGACAAGACGGAATACTAATGGCGGAAACCGAAGCTCCCGACGCCATTATTCTTGATCTTGGATTGCCCGATATAAACGGGATGGATGTTATCAAAGGTATCCGCAAGTTTTCCAAAGTGCCTATTCTCGTTCTCACCGCCAGAACCGAAGAAACAATAGTGGTGCAGGCTCTTGAAGCCGGTGCTAACGATTATGTATCGAAACCTCTCAGGCAAATGGAACTATTAGCCAGAGTCAAACGCCTGATTCAATCGCAGGAAGGGCAGGAGTTCACTTCTCCTGTAATATTAGGAGGCTTTCTTTATGATTACGAAAAAAGGGAAGTCGTTAAAAATGGAGAAACAACAAGGTTGCGCAGCATTGAAAACTCCATCCTGTATGAGTTGTTGCAGCGTTCACCGAATGTTGTATCGCAATCGGCATTGATCCGCGCCATATGGGGGGAGGATTACACTGACGCCGGCGATTCTCTTAAAGTGCATATCCGCCACCTCAGGGAAAGAATAGAGGATAATCCCAGTCAACCAAGAATGATATTGACCAAACCCGGATACGGATATTACTTTGTGAAGCCTTAATTTACTTTTGTGATTTTCCCCACCGCAAGCGACGGAGGGCTAAACCCTGCAAAAACAAGACATGGCATTTTTCCGCCATATTTCCCTGCGTTAAGCAACAATCTGCGATCTATATTATTTTTATCTCAATTTCCCTGACAATTTTTCCTTACCACCTTTAATATTTCCATTCTGCAAATCTAACCCCCTGCACAAAATTAACTTTATTTAACTTTTTTTAATTTTATTTTCCCTGGTCTTGCACATTTTTAACCGGTTGTTTTACCTCGTATAGCTACACTGGAATTATCTGGGAGATATGTGAATAACCATGAAAGGTTATATGTTAAATGTTCCAGATGGCATCAGATCCTGCCGGGGGAAACCAGGGTGCCAGAGGGTTTTCTTCCTCTCTGGCTTAAATATCAATCTCCCCCTCCCGTGTGGTGAGCCCTGGCTGTAATCGGGCGTAGCGGCAGGGTCTGATGACTGAATCAGAAGGACAAATAAAAATCATGGAACGAACAACCGATCACACCACTATCGCGCTTCAAAGATACACCAAGGACAAGCTGGATAACAGCAAGGCACCAGGTCAGTGCTACGACGGCTTTATCAGCGAGCTTGTCGATTACTGGGAAAGATATCGAATAGGCAGTTCTCTTTGTGGACCTGGCAGGCCGGTACGCCAGATTGGAGAAAGGTAATATCCATGAATACTGCGGGGCTTCGAACCACTGTGGCAGTCAGCAAGACTACCAAAGCCAAACTGGATAAATGGAGAACTGCAGATCAATGCTACGACGAATTTTTATGTCAACTGGTGGACTTATGGGAAAGAATGCATAAATGCAGAGTCTCAAAAACTAAAAAACCTTTGGCGGAAAGCGCGTCTAAATCAAGGTATTATCTCACACGCTAACAATAATGGCATGGTTAAAATGAGAGTTTGTGTCTAAAAAATTTATAGAATTACATACATAAAGATAAATAAAGGAGGTGGTGCCAAAGCGCATAAGCAATACAGGTATTTCACGGTTACAGAAACCCAAAAATAAAAGGAGAATCTAATGGCTGAAGAGCAAAAAAAAGAAAATATCAGCAAGATATCAAGAAGAGAGTTTCTTAAAGACGCCGGCCTGGTAGTCGGCGGCGCAACAATCGGCTCGATGGCAGTCCTCAGCGCATGCAGCGGCGATACCAAGACGGTTACCGAAACGGTTACCAAGACAACAACAGGCGCCGGCAGCACTGTCACCGTTACATCCCCTGGCGCAACTGTTACCACGACCGTCACTGCAGGCAACGATGCCAGCATCACCGCTGTAGGTAGTCTCAAAACCATCAACCTGACCATCAACAATGAGGAATATAAAGTCGAAACCAAGCCTGAATGGTCGCTGCAATACCTGCTTCACGACAAACTGGGCTTTTTATCCATCAAGGATATGTGCACCGGTTACGGCGCCTGCGGCACATGCACCGCTGTTGTTGACGGCAAACCAGCGCTTACCTGCATGTTATTGGCTATCGAGGCAGACGGAGCAAAAATCGAAACCGCTGAAGGAGTAGCTATCTCCGGCCATCCTTTGATAGATGCCTATATCAAGTACGATTGTATGCAATGCGGTTACTGCACCCCCGGTTTCATCACTACCGCCAAGGCATTGCTGGACAGAAATTCCAATCCGACCAAAGAAGAAATCGAAGATGCGCTGGCTGGAAATCTTTGCCGCTGCGGCACTTACCCCCAGCATGCGCCTGCTATTCTTGAAGCTGCCAGCAAATTAGGAGGTTCATAAAATGGCTGAATACAGTGTAATTGGTAAAAAAGGTGTTCTCAGGAGATTTGGTCACACCAAAGCTGCCGGAACCGCTCAATATACCCGCGATATAATACTTCCCGGAATGCTTTACGCTAAAGCCCTGAGAAGCCCCTATGCCCATGCCAAGATCACAAGCATGGATACCAGCAAAGCGGCAGCCTATCCCGGAGTCCGCGGCATTCTCAGATACGATGATCCTGAAGTTACAGTAACAGGGCATGCTGAAATCCTGAACAACGAAGCATGGCACGAGGGCGCTCCCTGCGGCTGCATCATTGCTGCCGAAACACTTCAAATCGCAGAAGAAGCCGCCAAACTTGTCGAAGTGGAATGGGAAGAGCTTCCTTTCTATCTCGATCCTGAAGAAGCGCTGAAAGATGGAGCGTCAATCCTTTACCCTGAAGTGTTCACCGATAATCAATACTACACACCCTTAAGCAAGGTTGTCCCCAACACTCTGGCAAGAAAAAATCCGGATCTCGATGCCGGTTTTGCCGAAGCAGATGAAATTATCGAAGACCGCATAATCTACAAGAAGATGTATCATGCCGGTTCTGAACCGCGTTGCTACATTTTCCAGTGGCAGGGTGATGAACTTCATGACTGGTGCCATTCACAGACCCCCGGCACCGAAGGCCCCATGGCACAGGGAGACAGGCTTCTGATCCCCAGGATTTTAAATATGCCTGCCTCGAAGATGATTATTCACCCCACCTTCCAGGGAGGAACGTTCGGCGGCAAGATATCGCTGGAACATATCTGCGTCGGCGTTGCAATACTGGCGAAAAAACTCAACGGAGCGCCTCTCAGCTTCCTGCAAAGCAGAAGCGATGAACAGGGCAGAGAAGACGCCGGTCTGGTTTGCAATTTTAAGGTTGGCGTAAAGAACGACGGCACCATTACAGCTTTAAAAATTGACCCCGCCATCATAGAAGTCGGTGATGCCGGCATAGAAGGCGAAGGCTTTATCTGGGTCATCGTCAACGGCGCACGGCCTCAGGATATGCTTCTGGAAGTGCTGAAATGCCCCAACATCGAAACGGTTAACAAGTATGCTCTTACCAGCAAGGTTTGCGCTACTTCGTTCCGTTGCGAAAAAAATCAAACCGCCTTCCTGCTGGGCAAATTAATCAATCTCATCGCTACCAAACTTGAAATTGACCCGGTGCAGGTTGCACTCAAAAACGGCAACTGCGCCACCAACAGCCTGGAAGAAGTAATCAAAGCAGGCAAAGAAGCCATGGGATGGGAATCCAAGTGGCATCTACCCGGAACCAAGAAACTTGCCAACGGCAAGATGCACGGTATGGGATTCACATATTCCCATATGTGGCATGCCGGCGGCGGCACTTATAACGGCAGCATGGGAGCCTCGATAGACTTCGACGGTTCCGTGCAACTGTACGCGCAACTGGTAGACGTAGG
>CAYRSY010000050.1:9006-11079 GCA_964427105.1 uncultured Dehalococcoidales bacterium | reverse complement strand
CTGATAACTGCTATTCGTTTCGTTTCCTCGAATGGCCCCTAAACGATTGCTATTTGTCCTGTCGGCGGTTAAAATAAGCCCATGAGCGTACGACAGTTATACCAGCTTCAATGCCTCGATCTGGAAATAGACACTGCGGAACAGGCTTTAGCCCGCGCGCAGGCCAGGCTCAACGAAAATGAAGAATTGCGGCAGGCAAAGGCCAAACTGGACGCGGCGCAATCCGTGATAGACGGGCTGGTGAAGAGCCAGAAAGACAACGACAATGCTATTGCCGACATCACTGCCAAAATGACCGTCACCAATGAGTCCCTTTACTCAGGACGTGTGCGCAATCCCAAAGAACTGTCCAGCCTGCAGCAGGAACTCGACAGCCTGATAAAACAGCGCAGCCCACTGGAAGACAAAGCCTTATCCCTCATGGAAAAAACGGAAAATCTTCAGGCGCAACTGGACGAACTGGAGAAAGAACTTAAAGCCATAAAGAACCGGCTGCGCGAGGAACACAAGGTGTTGCATGCTCAGATAGGCGAACTTAACGCCAGATTGGATGAATTGCATAAAACCCGTTCCCAGATGCTGGAATCTATTCCGAACGACGAAGCCGGTTTTTACGCTGACATAAAAACACGGCGGGGCACTGCTGTCGCCAGGGTTGACAGGGGAATCTGCGGCAGTTGCCGCATAGCGCTCTCCAGCGCGGAACTGCAGCGCGCCAGAGGCAGCAAGGTCGTTCAATGCTCCAGTTGCAGCCGGATATTGTTTTTTGAGTGATATGATTTTTAAAAAGCTTGTTTTATATACCGATGGGGCATCGCGCGGCAATCCCGGGCCCGCCGCAATAGGGGTTGTCATCCGCAGCGAAAAGGGACAAACGCTCGGCACTATATCTGAGCCGATAGGCGTATGCACCAATAATCAGGCGGAATACCGCGCTGTCATCGCCGGGCTGGAAAAGGCGCTGGAGACAGGTGCAACCCATATCGCTCTTTATTCTGATTCCGAACTGGTTGTGAGGCAGCTCGGCGGGGACTACCGAGTAAAGAACGAGTTATTGAAACCTCTTTTTGCCAGAGTATCTGAATTAAGAAAAGGACTGGCTTCGTTCGAGGCGCATTATATACCGCGCGAAAAGAACTGTGAGGCCGATGCTTTGGCCAATGCCGCGCTGGATGGGAAGGAGGATTTGGGGAAAGCCGAGATCCCAGGAATAAACACGCGTAAGGCGACCAAAGCAGACTATCCTGCCCTCCTTGCTATTCTTGCTGAGATTGAAAAGCAGCATGTGGATGCCGTGCCGCGAGTTTTCCGCCACCTGTCGCGCCGGGAGAGGATAAACGGGTTTGATTCTATCTTTGCCGACCCGGACTCCGTTCTGCTGTTGGCCGAAAGAGACGGCGAGGTTTTGGGGTATATCCATATGGCGCTAAAAGAAATTGAAAATAGCATGGTTTTGCGTCCTAGGCGCTATATCAAGATACATGATCTGGCGGTAGAGCAGAAACACCACAGGAGCGGAGCGGGCAGCGCGCTTATGCAGGCCGCCGAGCGTTGGGCGAATGAAGAAGGCGTGGATACTATCGAACTCAACGTGTGGGAATTTAACAGCGGCGCTTTGGCTTTCTATCAGGAGTTGGGATATACCACCTCGATGCGGCATATGTGGAAGCGGGTTTAAAAAACCTTCTCCCCCTGGAAAGGGGAGATAAGAGAGGGATTCTTTGAGAACAGAATGACTTTTCTTCCCTGTAACAAAGACCTGCTGCTATGCTCGCCATGAATCCCCCTTATTCCCTTCCTTAGTTCGCTTCGGCGGACTCGATGACAGGCTTTTTCCAAAGAGGGAAAATATATATCGTGTGAACGAAATCCGAAGACGATGAGATGAAAAACAAGGCATTGGATAAAAAATCTGCTACTCATAAAAACGGAGCCTCCGGTATTGAAGTGCGCCCCGCTATAAAAAAGGACTATCCCTCGTTGCTGAATATACTGGCGGAAATTGCGCGGCAGCATGTGGATGCGCTTCCGCAGGTTTTTCGTGCCATGCCGCAAAACGAGTGTGTAAAAATG
>CAYRSY010000050.1:0-8906 GCA_964427105.1 uncultured Dehalococcoidales bacterium | reverse complement strand
CCTCCTTTGACATAAACCATCCCCTCCTATAGAGTATATAAGGCCAAGTAAACCGGGCAACCGCTCTGATTCGTCGGAGAGGAAAGTCCGAGCTCCGCCGGGCAGGGATGCTGGATAACGTCCAGGAGGGGCGACCCTACGGCTTAGTGCAACAGAAACATACCGCCCCGATGCAAATCGGGGTAAGGGTGAAATGGCGAGGTAAGAGCTCACCGGCGCGCCGGGTGACCGGCCGGCCGTGCAAACCCCATCCGGAGCAAGACCAAATAGGGGGATTATATGGCGCCCGGCCTTTCCCCGGGTTGGTCGCATGAACCTGGCGGTAACGCCAGGGCTAGATAGATGGTTGCCGTCCCGATTTTATCGGGATACAGAACTCGGCTTACAGGTTTACTTGGCCGCCCTCTAGCTGATATAATATGCGCGTAACCTGTCTATCCCTGCGCCTGTCTGCGTATTTTTCTGTACCCTGGTCTTGCGTCATGAAAAACATCAGATTAGTCATTTTCGAGGTTGCCCAGTCTTTATTGCCAATCAGCCTTTTTGTACTCGTTCTATTGATTTGGTTGGTGAAGGCTGATGCTTCCGTTATCGCCAATTATTCCGGCGGGGTCGTGATGACCGCAGCCGGCATGGCGCTGTTCCTTATCGGCGCCCGCCTGGGTTTGTTGCCTATGGGACAGGCTATCGGCACCAGCCTGCCCCAACGCAGCTCCCTGCTCTTTGTCGTTGTGGTCACTTTTTTCATCAGCTTTGTGGTCACTCTTTCGGAACCCAACATAATGGTGCTGGCAACTCAGGCTGAGGAATTATCCGGTGGAAGTATCGGCAGCGGTATTCTTATCTTCGTCATTGCCATTGGCAGCGGGTTTATGGTTACCCTGGCTCTTCTACGCGTGATATTCGGGGTTTCCATCAGGCTGGTGCTTGCCATCGGTTACGCGCTGGTGGTGGTTCTCTCCTTTTTTACTCCCGCCAGCTTCGTGCCGCTGGCGTTCGATGCCGGAGCCTTTTCCACAGGGCTGATGACTATACCGGTGACCATGTCCCTGGGCGTGGGTTTTGCCTCGGTGCTGTCGCGGCGCCGTGATGTGGCGGATACATTTGGCTTTATAGGTCTTTCCTGCCTTGGCCCGGTGGTCGGCGTGATGGTCATGGGGATAATCCTGCTATGACTCTATTTCAGGGTATCGGCAATGTCATCCGCGGCGTGGCCCTGGGTTTTGCCGCGCTCACAGGCATCTTTCTGATATTGCAGGTTGCTTTTCTTAAGCAGCCGCGCTCGTACGTCGTCAGGATCCTTATCGGCGTCGGGTTGAGCGCCGCCGGCATAGTGCTCTTTTTACAGGGTGTGGGAGCCAGTTTCCTGCCGGCGGGAAGGTCTATCGGCGAAACCCTGGGGAACACGGGCAACCTCTGGCTGATGCTGGCGGTGGGCCTGGTCATCGGCTTCCTGGCGGCTTTCAGCGAGCCTTCCGTACGCGTGCTGGCGAGTCAGGTCGAAACCTCTTCAGGTGGTTATATTCCCGGCCGTATCGTGCTCTATGCCATTTCAGCGGGGGTTTCCATGTCGTTGATAATGGGCGTTATCAGAACATTCTTCGGTTTGCCCGTGTTGTATTTTATAGTGCCTTGTTATATCATTGCCCTGCTGCTGATACCGTTCGCCGAGCGAAGCTTTGTTCCCGTGGCTTTCGATGCGGGCGGCGTGGCAACCGGGCCTATGCCGGCCATTATCACTACGGCAATAATGATAGGCGTTATTTCGGTTATGCCTGGTCGCGATCTGGTTACAGATAGCTTCGGGCTGGTGGCACTTATGGTGATAGCACCTGTAATCTCCATCCTGTTGATGGGCGTGGCTTACAGGCTCGCATTACATAGAAAAAAAGGGGAATGAAATGGCTAAAGATACTGAGTTTGTCTGTATCGTTACCGTGGTGCAGCGTGGATGGGGAGATAAAGTGTTGGAATCTGCGCGCGCTGCCGGAGCGGAAGGTGCTACGGTAGCCTTTGGCCGCGGCGTGGGCGTTCACGAGCATCAACAGATACTGGGCATACCTATCGAACCCGAAAAAGAGATTATCTTTACCGTAGTGCCTCGTGCCATCGCTCGCAACATCCTTGACAGCATCGCGCGCGATGTCGATATCGAGAGGCCGGGACAGGGCATTTCCTTCATTCTGCCGGTCGAGGGAATGGCGGGTATCGCCCACGCTGAACACAAGCATGATATCCAACTGGACTGATACGCCTGAGTTACCGCATCCCGCCGGGTTTTGTCCCCTGGCCGCTGAACCGGATTGCAGGGAAACGCTGAAACGCAGCTTTGACGCTTGCCCCTCAATAATAAATTCTAAACCCTGAATAAGCACAAATTAGCGAAATTCAAATTACGAAATATTTTGAGTTTTGTGCTTGTATCACTGGAGCTTGTTTAGTATTTGGGATTTAGTGTTTGGTGCTTATCCTTTTTGTTCTCTCCTGTTTATACTGCTACACTATATTAATATCGACTATTTGTTAAATCATCTTCCCAAAGGAGAATCCCTATGCCTTCACCAGCTAAAAGAATATGGCTGTTATTAGCTACCGCTGCAGTTTTATTGATGATGCTCTATCTGGGATACAACATAGGGCGTGCCGAAAGCCCGAGTGATGAAAATCTGGCTGTCATTGAGGAAGCCTGGAACGTCATACACGAGGATTACGTCGATCCCTCCGCCATAGACTCCGAGGCTCTGGCTCATGCGGCTGTTCAGGCCATGATGGACACGCTGGACGATCCGCATTCAGCTTATATAAATGCCGCAATGTATCAGAAAATGATCGAGGAGTGGGGAGGTAAGTATGTCGGCATAGGCGCCGGGGTTAGCGATGTCGATGGGAAAATAACCATCGTGTCAGTCACGCCTGACTCCCCGGCAGAAAAATACGGGGTGAAAGCAGGCGATGTGGTACTGGAGATTGATGGTGTTTCTACCTCGGATATGACACTGACGGAAAGCGTATCTCTGGTCAGAGGCGAAGAGGGAACAAAAGTGACGCTGCTGGTGCAGCATGAGGGCGAAAGCGGCACAGAGTTACTTGAGATAACCCGCGCCGAGATAAAAGTTAACAGCGTGAAATTTGAGATGATAGGTGATATTGCCTGTATCAGCATCTCGCAGTTCACCGATACCACCAATGATGAGCTTACTTCTATATTGCAGGAGTTGTCTCAGAATGGAGCAGCAGGCATAATCCTCGATCTGCGCGGCAATCCGGGCGGTCTGGAAACATCCGTGGTGGACGTGGCCAGCCGCTTTATCACCGAAGGCGATACCATACTTACCATAAGGTATAACGATGGTTCTGAGGATGTGGACAGGGCAAACCATCAGGATATTACCACGAATTTGCCTGTCGTGGTGCTGGTGAATGCAAACAGCGCATCCGCCAGCGAGGTGCTGAGCGGAGCCTTGCAGGATTATAAAATCGCTGTTATTGCCGGTGAGGTAACTTATGGCAAGGGCAGCGTCAATCAGTCTGTGAAGTTGTCTGATGGATCGGCAATATATATAAGCATAGCCCGCTGGTACACGCCTAATGGCCATATGATAGAAGGCAAAGGCATCACGCCGGACTATACGCTGGATGATTCTGTGGACTGGGTGCAGTGGGCTATAGATAAGCTGCACGAGAGTAAATAGTTTCAGGGCATCAGGGCAAGCAAAGCATGGGCACGGCGCACCGTGCCCTACGGGTTCGTGAGGGTTTCTTGTGTTATTCTGCGGTGCATACTAATACGTAGAATGGTTGCGACAATCCACGGCACAAGGATGGACAACGCGATTATTACTATCGTGGCTGTAGTGCTGAGTACCACCAGCCCGCCGATAGTTACCCATAGTATGGCGGCTACGGCGCTGCTTATGCCCATCAAAAGGGCGCTTGTCAGCACAGAACGTCCGGCGCGTTTGGCCTCGAACAGCCGGGCATTTTTTATAACGGCGATAACATCACCCGCAAGTGCGACGTCGAGTTCCAGCTTCTGCGGCAATTCCTCCGGTGTCTTGATCTCGCCGGTATCCATCAGCCTGCTCCCTGCGGCTGCCAGGCCGTATATACGCCTGCGGTAGATCTTCTGCAGCTCTCTGGCAGGCTTGCGGCAGGTAGGGCAAAAACCGTGCTGCATCTTGTCTCCGCAAACAGGGCATTTATCCTTTACCACAATTTTCTTAAGGGCGGACACCATGGATTTGGATGTCTTGCCCCGTGCCTGAGCCTCAAGTGTTTTTTTGCCCGTGAGCGCCTGCGCCTCCAGGCTGTATCCCGCCAGTGATTTTACCAGCGCCGCCACCCCGCCCAGCGCCGCCCCTGTAGCTATGGCCGCCGCCACGCCTGCGGCTGTTGCCAGGGGGTTGCCCGGCACTTCCACCTCGCGCGATTGTGTCCATATTTTCACCTCGCCGAGGGATATATACTCAAGCTTTATCACCGCCTTGTATTTGCCGGTAGTTACGTCTATGCCCCAGATGCTCAGGTAATCCGATGCGCTGACGGGCGATAGTTCGGGGCGGTAGGTTTCCCCCGGGTTTACCGTTTTGTTCAGGTCTTGCGTTATGGTGCCGACGGGGATGCCTGCGAAGAATATTTCCACCGAGAGCTTTTCCATTTCCACAGTGTTGTTGACATTATGGATGTATAAATCGAAAATTAGGGTTTCGTCCGGTTGCACGGTGAACGACTGTGAAGCCAGCATGTCCTGCCCGTTGACTTTTAGGTCGAGCGTGAAATCGCCGTTGACGTCTGCGGCCTGTAACGGTGAGGCAAACAGGAGTATTTGCGGCAGCACAAAGAGCGCCGGAAGCAACCTTGCCAGAATTGATTTTTGTCTCCTCTTGGTCATGATGCGTTTCATAGACGTGGTTATTATAATACCTGTCTGCCGGTTGTGCCATAGATCTCTGCGGATTATTTGACCCCTTTAGCCTGCATAACCTATAATTCAATTTCAGATTAAGCGATGGATATTAAACAGCAAATAGCCGAACTCAGGCAGCAGGCCCTCGACGAGCTTTCTGCCATAACCGCATCCGCCGACCTCGAAGCCTGGCGCGTGCGCTATATGGGCAAGAAAAGCCGGCTCACCGAGATTTTGCGCGGCCTGGCGGTACTCTCAATCGAAGAGCGCAAAGAGGTCGGCGCCATATCCAATACCCTCAAGATAGAACTCGAAACCTCTTTCAAGTCAAAAGAGGAATCCCTGCGCGAACAGGAGATTGCCTCTGCTGCCGTGAAAGATGCTATTGACATCTCGCTTCCCGGACGGCCTTTCCCGCGCGGGCATTTGCATCCCGTGGCACAGGCCGTGAACGAGATGACTTCCATCTTTACTGCCATGGGCTTCCAGGTTATGGAAGGCCCGGAGGTGGAGTGGGACTATTACAACTTCGACATGCTCAACATGCCCAAGGAGCATCCTGCCCGCGCCGCCACCGATACCTTCTGGATAGACGCGCCTCCCAATGACAGGGGCTGGCAGATGCTTTTACGTACCCACACCTCGCCCATGCAGGTGCGCACCATGGAGAAGACCAAACCGCCCATCCGCATCGTCGTGCCCGGCATCACGCACCGCTACGAGGCTACGGACGCCACCCATCTTTCCATGTTCTCGCAAATCGAAGGGCTGGCGGTTGATGAAAATATCGGCATGGCAGACCTTAAAGGCACGCTGCACGAGTTCGCCCGCCGTTTCTTCGGCCCCGACCGCCGCGTGCGTTTCCGCTGTGACTTCTTCCCGTATGTTGAGCCGGGTGCCGAGATGGCCGTGGAGTGCGCTGTGTGCCGCGGCAAGGGCTGCCGCCTGTGCGGCGGTTCCGGCTGGATAGAGGTTTTAGGCTCAGGCATGGTTCATCCTTCAGTGCTGGAGGGCGTGGGCATCGATTCCAAAAAATACTCCGGCTTCGCTTTCGGCATGGGCATCGAGCGCATACCGCTGCTGAAATATGGCATCGAGGATATACGGCTTTTCTACGGAAGCGACCTGCGCTTCCTGAGGCAATTTTAGATGAAGTGCTCGCTTAAATGGCTGCAAAAATACGTTGACATAAACCTCCCCCCGGAGGAACTGGCGAAGCGCATCACGCTGGCCGGAACCGAGGTGGCCTACATACAGGTCATCGGCGGATGGGAGAACGTTTTCGTCGGACAGATAGCAGGTATTAACCCGCATCCGAATGCTGATAGACTCCGATTGGCTACCGTCAATCTGGGCGGGGAAGAAATTACTGTCGTGTGCGGCGCGCCTAACCTCGTTATCGGCGACAAGATTGCTTTCGCGCGCTCAGGCGCTACTCTTATAGACGGGCACAACGGCGGCGGCAAAATAACACTCAAACCCTCCAAGATACGCGGTGTGCTGTCCGAGGGCATGGTCTGCTCCGAAATGGAGCTGGGCCTTTCCCAGAACCACGAGGGTATTCTCGTTTTGCCCCCCGACGCCCCCCTCGGCGGCAAGCTATCCGACTACATGGGCGACGTTATCTTCGACCTTGAAGTAACGCCCAACCGCCCCGACATGCTTTCCGTGCTTGGCATCGCCCATGAAGTGGCGGCTCTTACCGGAGCTACAGTGCATGAGCCCAACCTCGATTATGTATCCGCCGGACGTCCCATAGAGGAGAGCGTTTCTATCGAGATTATGGATTCCGAGCTTTGCCCGCGCTACTGCGCCGCGCTGGTAACGGACGTTAAAATCGGCCCGTCGCCGCGCTGGCTGAAAGAAGCCGTCAATGCCGCCGGCGTGCGCTCCATCAACAACGTGGTGGACATAACCAACTTTGTCATGATGGAGTACGGGCAGCCTTTACACGCCTTCGATTATAATTGCATAACGGACGGCAAGGTCATCATCCGCCGCGCGTCGGAAGGGGAGGTCATGCACACACTCGACGATGTCGAGCGCAAGCTGACTTCGGATACCCTCGTTATCGCCGACCCTGCGCGCGCCATAGCCGTGGCCGGGGTGATGGGCGGGGCCACTTCCGAAGTGACCGATGCCACGACCTCCATACTTTTGGAATCGGCCAGCTTCAAGGCCGCCAGCATTCATAACACGCAGGTACGCCTTAAACTTCCCAGCGAGGCCTCTGCCCGCTTCGAGCGCGGCATCAGGCCGGAACTTGCGCTGCCAGCCGCCCGCCGCGCCGTTCAGCTCATGGTGGAGCTGTGCGGAGGCAAGGCCGCCGAAGGCATTATAGACAAATATCCGGGGCGGAAACCTGCCGCTCCTGTTATGCTTACAACGCATGAGGTAAAGCGCATACTTGGGCTGGAAATGCCTCCTGAACAGATTGAAAAAACGCTTATCTCTCTCGGCTGTAAAGTGGAGCGCAAATCAGAAACGGCTTTTGACGTTACCGCTCCCTACTGGCGCAGCGACCTTAAAATAGACGCCGATTTTATAGAAGACATCGCCCGCATCATGGGCTACGAGCATATACCCTACAGGCTGCTTTCGGGTGAAATGCCGCAGCAGAACCCCAATCCCATGCTCGGCCTGCGCGTGAAGCTGCGCCAGACGCTGGCCTCATGCGGTTTTCAGGAACTTATAACTTACGCTCTGACTAACAAACTCACTTTGGAAAAAGGCATCAATGTTCCTCTGGCTGTTGAGCCGCTGCGTGTCAGGCATCCCATGTCCAGCGAAGAGGAATGCCTGCGCACCAGCCTGCGCGGCAATGTGCTGTCGGCTCTGGCATCCAATATCCGCCGTGAGGAAGGCCCCATACTCATGTTCGAGACGGGGCATGTCTATCTGCCGCAGTCGGGTGACCTGCCCGACGAGCCGGAAATGCTGTGCGGCGTACTAACTTCGACGGGGATTGCCAAGTTGTGGCACGGACGCAAGGAGCCGGTTGACTTCTACGATGTAAAGGGAGCCGTCGAAGGGCTGTTTGCGGCGATCGGCGTGGATGCATCCTATGTTGAAAGCGATGATAACGGTCTGCGCAAAGGCCGTCAGGCGTTTATAAAAGCCGGAGATGTTCAAGTCGGGGTTCTTGGCGAATTGCACCCCAAAGTCTCGCAGGCTTTCGAGCTTCCCGCTAATACCTATTTGTTCGAGATTAATCTTACCTCTCTACTGCCGTTCGCTCGGGGTAATGCCCGCTACGAGCAGTTGCCGCGCTTCCCGGCGGTCATGCGCGACCTGGCGCTGGTGCTGGACGAAACCGTCAGCCACAAGCAGGTCATGGATATAGTAAATGGCTTTTCGCTGGTTAAGAGCGTTACGCTTTTCGATGTGTATTCAGGCAAGCAGGTGGCGGCGGGCAAGAAAAGCCTGGCCTATAGCCTCACCTTCCAGTCGGCAGAGCATACCCTCACCGATGTTGAGGTGGACAAAGTAATGGAAGCCATACTCCGCAAGCTGCAAACCGGGCTTGGGGCTACGCTAAGAGGATAATGTCTCATGCCCTCCTGCTTTCCCTCCTTGGAAAGGAGGGATTAAGGGAGATTCTTTGCGAACACAAACTCCTGAATTCCGCTGATACACTTTTTTTGGTATGAGCAACAAAATATGGTTAGCGCTACAGCGTAAAATCTTCAACTCTAAAAGCCCCTTACGAAGGGGAGAATCTGGGTGGGGAGAGATTTCCATCGTGTCATTGCGAGGCCACGCTAGCGGCCGCGGCAATCTCGTTCCTCCATCATCTCTCGCTTGAGGGGCTCGGCGAAAAATCCCCCCGATTGAGAATTTTTTCGATAGTTGCCGTATTGAATTAATGTATTATAATTAGTTGTAATATAATCTAAACAAAGGCAGGGAATATAGACATCAACAACGTGTAAATGAATGGGAGGATGAACTATGCGGAAAATAACATCTTGTAGCCTTCTGGGAATTTTGCTGTCGTTGA
>CAYRSY010000049.1:6969-11137 GCA_964427105.1 uncultured Dehalococcoidales bacterium | reverse complement strand
TCAACCAGTGAGCTGTTACGCACTCTTTGAAGGGTGGCTGCTTCTAAGCCAACCTACTGGCTGTCTACGCAATTCTACTTCCTTTACCACTTAGCCTGTTCTTAGGGACCTTAGCTGACGGTCTGGGCTGTTTCCCTCTCGACCACGGAGCTTAGCCCTCGTGGTCTCACTCCCGGACTAAGTTAACGGCATTCGCAGTTTGATTGGAGTTGACAGGATACTCTCCCACCTATTCCATTCAGAGCTCTACCTCCGTTAACCAACATCCGAGGCTGTACCTCAATACATTTCGGGGAGAACCAGCTATCCCCGGGTTCGATTGGCATATCACCCCTATCCACAGCTCATCCCATAGCTTTGCAACGCTAACGGGTTCGGGCCTTCACTTCGAGATTATCGAAGCTTCACCCTGGCCATGGATAGCTCACCCGGCTTCGGGTCTAATCCGTGCAACCATAATCGCCCTATTCAGACTCGCTTTCGCTTTGGCTCCGTGACTTAATCACTTAACCGGCTACACAGATTAACTCGTCGGCTCATTCTTCAATAGGCACGCCATTACTCCGATAAATCGGAGCTCTGACTGCTTGATGGCACACGGTTTCAGGTCTATTTCACTCCCCTTTCGGGGTACTTTTCACCTTTCCCTCACGGTACTTGTTCACTATCGGTCATCAAGGGTATTTAGCCTTACCCTGTGGTCAGGGCAGATTCCCACAGAATTTCACGTGTTCCGTGGTACTCAAGAACAGGACCTGAAGCTTGCCTCTTTCGCCTACCGGACTATCACCGTCTGTGGTGGCTCTTTCCAGAGACCTTCTGCTAGAGTTGGGTTTGTAACTTCATGGCGCTTTCTGAACAGCGCCTGGTCCGTCTTACTACACCGGGTGAACATAGGCTCCAGAACCACTAAGTTCATCCGGTTTAGGCTGATCCCCGTTCGTTCGCCACTACTAGGGGAATATTGTCTTTTCCTCGGGGTACTGAGATGTTTCACTTCCCCCGCTTACCTCCGCCTGGCCTATGTGTTGAGCCAGGGGTATCCCGATTTTATCGGGATGAGTTGCCTCATTCGGGAATCCCCGGTTAAGCTTGCTAGACAACTAACCGAGGCTTATCGCAGTCATGCCACGCCCTTCATCGGCCCTTGATGCCAAGGCATCCGCCGTGTGCCTTATTTTGCTTGACCTACTTCAAACTTGATATTAGCTTGTTTTTTATATATTCAGTTGTTAATTCGGATAGAGGCATAAAGAAAGTGGCTTGGCGCATTTACCAAGCCACCGCTCGGTTATTCACCGCTAATTACCTTTATGTATCTATCTTCAACATAATCACCCTTGTTCACAGGGCAAAGGTAATAATACCACGAGACGAAGCCCTTGTCAACACCAAAAACATGCTGAAATAGCCAGCGTGTCAAGAGTTTTAAGGCTTTTTTTAAAAATATTTTTCAGCTTCGGGTGCGGCTGCGGGCGACGAGACAGGCAGAGGCTAATCCCGCCGTTATGCCGACAGCCATGCAAAGCAGCGTCTGAGGCAAATGAACCGCTCCATCGCCGACGAGGATATCCCGGTATTTTTGCAGGAATTCTTCGGGGCCAAGCGAAGCAATCGGGATGAGCGAGGTGATGAGAACCCCTAATGCCAGCGGTATAAAAATCGAGGCGCAAACAGACGCCAGCACGGCAATAGCCCGGTTCTTGATAATGAAAGCGGCCGCAAAAGAAACCGCCGCCGTCCATGCTGTTGCGGCCAGCCACCAATATACGCTCATAAAGGGATTATGGCAGCTTGAGACAACCCGAGCGAAAGATTATTGCTGAACGGCATGCGAATACGCCTCCCTCAGCCATCCCTTGACGGTATCGTCAAAATCTGGTTCGTTCTGGATAACGACATGGTGCGTCCAGCGCCCGGGAGTTGGTTCTTCAACCTGCTTTATGCGGCTGTCATCCACGCGGATCGGCAGATCAAAAGATAACGAAAGCACTGCCCTGAGCTGGCTTTTCAGCCATAACTGCGGTAGAAATACCGTTGCAAATTTACGCCCTGCGACAAATGAGACCTGCGTTCTGATAGCTTCCAGCTTCACATCACCGAGTGATTCGATATACTCCAGAACGATGTTGAACAAGGGAAGCCCCTCTTCCCGTCCCGCGAACAGTTTTTCGATTGCCTGTTTATCAGATGTATTCATTATCATGATTTATTTTACTCTCGACGTTGCGGCAGTTCAACAGCCGCCGGTGTCCAGTGTATAATACATCCATGCCAAAAGCCAGGATTTCCCACATACTCGCCACAAAGGAGGCGATAGAAGATTTCCGCGCACGCTTCGACTGCCGACGCTGCGGCGCCTGCTGCACCGCATTCGAAGGGCTCAAGCTGACGAAAGATGAGGCTGAAAGTCTGCCTCTGCCTCCAGACAAGAGGCACGGAATCGCCGAGCTTTTCGACGGGACATATTTTCTTAAAGAACCCTGCCCGTTCTATAACTCCGCCATTCCGGGATGCGAAATCTATGACAACCGCCCCGCTACCTGCCGCAGTTTCCCTTTATACAACCAGCGCGGCGAAGATGGACACGTTTATCTCGGATCGGTGGAGATTTGCCCGGCAGGCATCGAAGCATTGTCAATATTGGAAAAGGAACGGCGAGAGAGAAATAACCATGCCTAAGAACAGGATCTCGGGCGTGCTGGCCACGCAGGAAGCGGTCGATGCTTTCCGCCGGCTATTCACCTGCCGCCGCTGCGGGAGCTGCTGCAACATGTTCGACGGCGTAATGGTAACAAAGGCAGAGATGAAGCGCCTGGACATACCCCGGAACGAATGGGATGACACGTTCACGGTTATGGGAAACACATATTATATGAAGCAGCCCTGCCGCTTCTACAGCACCTCCAAATCCGGCTGCACTATATATAATGAAAGGCCTGAGACTTGCAGACGCTTTCCCATGCACCTCATAAAATGCGACGACGGATTGATCCGGCTGGGGGCATCGGAGATCTGCCCTGCAGCCATAGAGGCGCTGGAGGGGGTAGAGGCGGAGTGGAGGGAGAGATAATCGTTCGCCATTGTGAAGGCTGAAAATATCGGGGCAAGTCCTTTTTGAGACACCTGCCTGTTGCAGCGTTCAGAAAGACGGATGCTTAAAAAATCAGCTTGAAGAACCAGGTAAAAACGAAACCCAGTATCAGGCAGGCAGGAAAAGTCAGTATCCAGGTATTCACAATCTGGCGGGTCACACTCCAGTTCACGTTGGAAAGACCGCGGGTAGCGCCCACGCCCATGATGGCTGTTCCTATGGTATGCGTGGTGGAGAGAGGCACGCCGAAATGAGACGACATTAAAATAGCGGCGCTGGCGGCAATCTCGGCGGCAAAGCCGTTAACCGGTTCCAGCTTGGTAATACCAGTCCCCATGGTCTTGATGATGCGCCATCCGCCCGTTGCGGTGCCGAGAGCCATAACGCCTCCGCAAACAAGCACTATCCACAGCGGAATTTCGAAGCTGGAAGCTGCGCCACCCAGCATAAGCGCCAGCGCGAAGATACCCATGAACTTTTGCCCGTCATTGGAACCGTGACTGAAAGCCATAAATCCAGCCGATATTATCTGCAGACGGCCGAACGTGCGGTTTGCATTGGTACGGGGGGCGCGGCGGAAGATCCAGTAAATAGCTATCATCAGTACATACGCCAGGCCGAATCCCACTACTGTGGACATCGCCAGGCCGACAAGAACCTTGATCCAGCCTTCCGCCAGCAACACCGAAGGTCCCGCCCATGCCAGACCGGCGCCGGCAAGCCCCGCCAGCAGTTCATGTGTTTCACTGGTAGGGATACCGAATTTCCAGGCAGCCAGAGTCCAGACTACTACTGTAAGCATAGCCCCAGCCAGCACCTCGATGGTTATCACGCTGGGATCCACAATTCCTTTGCCAATAGTGGTAGCAACCGCCGTTCCGGTAACCAGTACACCCACCAGATTAAGCACAGCGGCCATAGCGACCGCTTTCATGGGAGAAAGGACGCGCGTCCCTACCACTGTAGCAATAGCATTGGCGGCGTCTGTAAGACCATTGGTAAATTCGGCTCCCAGGATCAGAGCCAGCACTACAATCAGTCCGATACTCATTAATCCCGTATTATAACCGCATG
>CAYRSY010000049.1:0-6869 GCA_964427105.1 uncultured Dehalococcoidales bacterium | reverse complement strand
CCTCCCAGCGAGGCGAATGCCGAGCAGGCTATTGTGCTGGCCCAGCTAAGTTGAGAACGGGCTTCGAGATCGTCAAGTTTCGCCAGTACGCGCGGCAGATAGTCAACCGCCAGCTTCATGCATGTTTCGACTATTCCATCAGTGAGAGGCTGCGGGTTGCCAGCCGTTATGTAAGGTTCAACCAGGTGGCAGAATATGTCCACGCCGCCCTGCGCCGTAGGCCGCACCGGAAGCGTAAGTGTAAGTTCAGGGTCAACAATGGAGACAGCAGGAAAAGCGCAGCGGTCTGACAGAACGCATTTGTCATGTGTTTCCCAGTTGGTTATCACAGCACCGCAATTCGCCTCGGAGCCGCTGGCGGCGACAGTGGGAACAGTAATAAGTTTGGGAACATCGCCGCGTACCTTCTCGCCAGACTGGATGTAATGCCAGACGGATTTGCCGCCGATAGCCGCTACTACGATGCCCTTGGTTGCGTCTATGGCACTGCCGCCGCCCAGAGCGATAACCACATCCAGTTTTTTTGCGCGGACAAGCGCGGCGGCTTCGTCTATGGTGGAGGAGCGGGGGTTGGGCTCAATCCTGTCAAAGACAGCGACCTCCACACCATTCTTCTCAAGGTCTAGCACCGCCCTGTCGAGCAGGCCGCTCTTGCGCATTGAGCTTTTTCCCGTAACGAGGAGCGCTTTCAAACCAATCTTTGAGGTTTCCTTGCCGAGCTGGCTGAAACCCCCGGCGCCGGAGATAATCTTCGTTGGTATATAAAATGTAGTAGTCATACAATGATTATAGCAAACATATTGTCGTTGCGAGGAGAGGGATAACTCTTTTCTCTCTTTGGCAAAAGGGAGACAGTCCCGACGAGTCGGGACTGAGAGGGTTTTTCCCCAGGCGAACAAAGGCACATTTGGAGGTAAGGGTTTGAATCCATTAACTCTCACCCTCACCTTAATCCTCTCCCCTCAAGGGAGAGGAAAATATTCAGAGATTAGTCTATCTCCGGCTTGCGCGCCTTTATCCACTTCTGCTTCTGCTCCAGCCGCACGCCCTCGTCAGTCGTCTGGTAGCCCGCCAGAAAATCTATCCTGAAATCCTCGAACGAGCCGTTAAGGATGGATGCGCGGATATCGTCCATCAAGCGCGCCATGAAGCGCAGGTTATGGATAGTGGCCAGACGGTAGGCTAATAGCTCCTGTGCTCGGAACAGGTGGCTTACATACGCCGCCGAAAAATGCGTGCAGGTGTAGCAATCGCAGCCGTCCTCTATAGGCGCTTCCTGTTCTCGGAAACAGGCGTTATCTATATTGATGCGTCCCCTGCGGGTGAAAAGCGCTCCGTTGCGCGCCACGCGCGTGGGCAGCACGCAGTCCATCATGTCTATCCCCAGAGCCACCGCCTCCACCAGATCCTCCGGCGAGCCCACCCCCATCAGGTAGCGCGGCTTGTCCTGTGGGAGATACTGGAGGGTATGCCGTACCGTTTCCCAGGTAAGTTCTTTAGGCTCTCCCAGGCTCAGGCCGCCCAGCGCATAGCCCGGAAAGCCGAGCGAGGTTAAAAACTCCGCAGACTGCCGCCGCATTTCGGGAGAAAAGCCGCCCTGCACAATGGCGAAAAGCTGCTGGTCTTCCCGTTTGTGAGCCGCAAGGCTTCGTTCAGCCCAGCGGTGCGTGCGCTCCATTGCCTCGCGGACTTTGGAAAGGGGAGCATCGGAGGCCGACGGTTCGTCCAGCACCATAGCAATATCGGAGCCTAAACCCTCCTGCAATTCGACAGCCTTTTCCGGCGTGATGAAATGGGATGAGCCATCGATATGCGAGCGGAAGGTAACGCCGTCGTCGGTAACTTTGGAGAGGGCGGAAAGGCTGAACACCTGATAGCCGCCGGAATCGGTTAGGATAGCTCCGTCCCAATCCATAAAGCGGTGCAGCCCACCTAACTTTTTAATGACATCGACGCCCGGCCTGAGATACAGATGGTAGGTATTGGAGAGTATGAGATTAGCGCCGAGAGATTTAATCTCTTCGGGAGTTAGAGTTTTAACCGTGGCCTGGCTGCCGACGGGCATAAAGACGGGGGTGGGAATAACGCCATGCGCAGTTATGAGTTCGCCGGCGCGGGCGGTGGCGGCGGTTTTTATAAGGCTATAATTTTTCAAATGTTAAAAACCTCGTGCGGGTATGTCATTGTTATACATGATATACAGATAAAAGCCCTTTATCAAACGGGAGATAAACAACAAAACAACGTTAAATTTGCCGGAGATTGCCACGTCGCCCCGATTATATCGGGACTCCTCGCAATGACGGCTCCAATTACAGCCACAGGCTGATGCAGATAGCAATGAACAGTACTCCCATATAGGGAAAACTGGAAAGTTTATATAGTTTCCATGCGTCCCTGGAATTATGCGAGCCCACCAGCCTCACCGTGGCATAAAGCATGGCTGCCCCCAGTCCCAATGCCGCCGCAAGGTACAATACGCTGTAACCCGCCACAAAATAGAGAATAACGGCGATAGCATTTAAGACAAAAGCGAAAACCAGCAATACTAAAACGGCCGTCCTGACCGAAACGTTCATAGGGAAAAACCTGAGCCCTGCATTTCTGTAATCCTCGCGGTGCGACACCATTACGCTCCACACATGCAAAGGCAGCCATGCGCAGATAAGCAGGCACAGCAATCCCAGTTCCCACGTTATGTCGCTGCGCACGGCAAACCACCCCATCAGCAGAGGGGCGCATCCGGCAATAGCTCCCTGCGGGAAAACACATATGACACGCTTGCGGTAAAAAGCGGCGGCTCCTGTGCCTATCAGGTCTGCCCAAAAAGCATATGGGCTTAAAAACCAGGCCATTACCAGTCCGGCGGCAATGACAATGAGAATCCACACCAGCCCTTTTTCGGCGGGGTAGATGCGTTTGGTGGGGAAGACGCGGCCTTGCGTGCGCTGCATGCGGGCATCCACGTCGCGATCTAGATAATTGGTCAGGCCGTTGGCTCCGCCCGAAGCCACCAGAACGGTCAAGGTAGCAAAAACAAGGGTGCCGATGTCCGGCTTGCCCTCGGCGGCGATAATGACAAGGCACATGCCCAGAAAGCCCAGCAGCAGCGTCTCGCGTACCTTAAGGACTTCTATATAGTTTCTGATAGTACTGAGAATTTTCATGGCGTTGGATATTATAGCAAAACGCAGCCTGTCTTAAAAAAGATTGACCAGACGTGAACGCAGCCACCATACGATAAGGGATAAAACGACAGCCACCCCCAGTATGTACAGCAGGTGCGTAATATTGTAACCGCCGTAGGCCACGCCTATAGCCAGCACCGCCGCCGGTGGATGGTCTGTCTCGGTGACGGACATGATAAGCAGCAGGAGCGCTATCGCCAGTCCGCAAGCCAGCCAGACTGTCAGTTCCCAGCCGCCCATTATGTTCCCCAGCCACCCCTCGAGAAATACGAAATGCCCCGCCAGGCCGCAGATCACACCGAGCACATAACCCAGAATAATGTTTTTGGGTTTGGCGCTGTCATTCTGCGGAACGGTAAAGATAATGAAAAGGCTGGCGCACAGGGCTATCAAAATCAATGTTGAGACACCCAGCTTGCCCAAAGCCAGCACCGCAACCACGAATACGAAGGCCAGCAGGCTCTGCAGCAGGTAAGCCCGCCACGAACCCCTTGAAGAATTAGCCATTTTTTATACCCTTCTCATCCAGATAACCCTGCAATATCACCGCAGCGGCAATCGCATCGTCATGCTTCCTGAAGCGATCCTTCTTCCTGCCTGTTTCGCGCATGTACTCGCGCGCCGTTACCGTGCTGAAACGCTCGTCAACCATTTCGAGAGGAATGTTCAGAGAGGTTGTGAGTTTTGAAACAAAGGCTTTGACCTTCTCCGCCTGCATCCCCTCGCCGCCGGACAGAGACACCGGCAACCCGACGATGAGTTTGCCAGCCTTGTGCTCATTTACAAGTTTGGCGATACTCAGGACGTCCGAAGCATCGTTCAATCTTTTGATTATTGTAAGCGGACTCGCCAGTATCTCCATCGGGTCGGATAACGCCACCCCGATGCGGCTGTCGCCCACGTCTAAAGCTATTATGCGCATAATTCGTTCTTCACATTATTATATCCCCTCTCCCTTGAGGGGAGAGGGCTAGGGTGAGGGTGAAAATTGATCCTATTTCTTCCTGAGCAAATCCGGAACCGCCGCTATAGCCTCGTCCAGCCTGGATATATCCTTGCCGCCGCCCTGCGCCAGTCCGGGTTTTCCGCCTCCGCCGCCGCCTGTTATGGCCGCCGTCTGCCGGATGATATTGCCGGCATGATAGCCCTGAGCTGTTAAATCCGGCGTCACGGTGACCACAAAATATGGCTTGTCATCGTTCACAGTGCCCAGCACCACAACCGCGCTTCCCAGCTTGCTCATTATTGCGTCCGCCATGTCGCGCAGGGTCTCAGGACGGGTGGGCTTT
This sequence comes from uncultured Dehalococcoidales bacterium, assembly GCA_964427105.1. Lineage (GTDB taxonomy): Bacteria > Chloroflexota > Dehalococcoidia > Dehalococcoidales > UBA1222 > SURF-27. The sequence continues at coordinate 2,392 of CAYRSY010000049.1, read as the reverse complement.
ACGCGCAAGGCCAGCAATTTTATTCCATCGACATCTTTAGCCTGACCGAGGAGAGCGGATACGTCTTTAAGCGCTGCCTGGCGTTCGAGGGCTTCGGCGCGCTTAATCTCAGCGTCGCGGCTGGCGATAAGCGCCTGCACCTTTTCCATGATGCCTTCCGGCGCGCTGTCCAGCAGCTTGCCGATTGAATGGAGCGTATTGATACTCGCTGATGCCAATTTCACTGCCTCCCGCCCCGTCACCGCCTCTATGCGGCGCAGGCCGGAACCAATGCTCGATTCGCTGACAATCTCGAAAAAGCCTATCTCGCCGGAGGCCGAAACATGCGTGCCGCCGCACAGTTCAACACTGACGGCAGGCTGTCCGACGGAGAGTACGCGCACCGTGTCGCCGTACTTTTCATCGAAAAGCGCCATAGCCCCGGCGGCTACCGCCTCTTTGTACGGCAATTGCTCATCGAATACCGCATGATTATGTCGTATCTCGGCGTTGACGATATCCTGTATCCGCGCAATTTCTTTAGCAGTAAGCGGGGAAAGATGCGAGAAATCGAAGCGCAATTTCGAAGGATCCACCAAAGACCCTCTTTGCTGCACGTGTTCGCCCAGCACTTTACGCAGAGCGTAGTGCAGAAGATGCGTGGCGGTATGGTTGCGCGCTATATCAGCGCGGCGTTCGGTATCCACCTCGGCGGTAACCGGATCGCCAACCGACAGGCTGCCCTCGGAAACATAGCCCTGATGCAGCGTGGTATGAGCGCCCAGCTTTACGGTATTGGAAACGCTAAACAGGCCTCCTTCGGCCCTGATGATTCCCGTGTCTCCCACCTGGCCGCCCATCTCGGCGTAGAAAGGGGTATCTTCCAGCACTATGCCGGCTTTCTGAGCGTCGGCAATATCATTCACGCCTTCATTGGCGACAACAATACCCACGATGCGCGTGCTTTCTTTAAGCGCGCTGTAGCCCGTAAAGCGCGTGGGCTCGAACTCTCCGTCAAATCCGGTCACATCAGTTTCTTCACCGCCGAACTTGTTAGCGGAGCGCGCCCTTTCGCGCTGCTTGTCCATCTCATCCTCAAAGCCTTCTATGTCAACTTCAAAACCGCGTGACGTGGCAATCTCGCGGGTTATCTCCACGGGAAAGCCGAAAGTATCGTAGAGTTTGAAGGCAGCCACGCCTGTAATGCGGTTCTTGATTTTTGTCTCTTCACGCTGCATTATCTCGTCAAGCAGTTCGAGGCCGTTGCTGAGCGTACCTGCAAATTTTACTTCTTCGCTCCGCACGACATCGAGAATAAAGTCTTTGCGCCTGGATAGTTCAGGATAGACCGCGCCCTTCTGCTCGATGGCCGCCGCCGCCATGTCCACAAGGAAAGGTTTTTCCATACCCAGCCGCCGCCCGAACAGCACCCCTCTCCTGAGGAGCCGCCGCAGGACGTATCCGCGCCCCTCGTTGGACGGCAATACGCCGTCGGCAATCAGGAAAGCTACCGCCCGCCCGTGCTCTGCTACCACGCGCATGGAACGGTCGTCTTCGGGATTCGCGCCGTATTTCTTGCCGGTGATTTCAGCCGCGCGCTTGAGCAGCGGCTGGAAAATATCGGTCAGATAGACTGTATTCCTGCCCTGCATGATGGCAGTTATGCGCTCCAGCCCCATGCCCGTGTCTATGTTGGGTTTGGGGAGGGGGGTTCTATTGCCCTGTTTATCCTGGTTGTACTGCATGAAGACGAGGTTCCATATCTCGCAGAAACGCCCGCATTTGCAGGAGGGATTGCAGTCAGGCTTGCCGCAGCCGGCGGCCTCGCCGAAGTCATAATGTATCTCGCTGCACGGGCCGCAGGGGCCGGAGTCTCCGGCAGGCCCCCAGAAATTATCTTCTTCTCCCAGCCTCACGATGCGTTCGGACGGCACACCCATCTTGCGCCAGAGTTCGATAGCTTCGTCATCGTCCAGATAGACGGTAGTCCACAGTTTTTCTTCAGGTATGCCCAGCTTAACGGTGATGAACTCCCAGGCAAAGGCGATGGCTTCGGCTTTGAAATAATCGCCTACCGAGAAATTGCCCAGCATCTCGAAAAAGGTGAGGTGAGAGGAATCGCCCACGCTCTCTATGTCGGTAGTGCGGAAGCACTTCTGGCAGGAAGTGAGGCGCGTGGCGGGAGGAATTGCCTGTCCCATGAAGTACTGCTTCATCTGCACCATACCGGCGGTAGTGAGCAGCAGCGTAGGATCGCCGTGCGGGATGAGTGAGGAAGAAGGCATAACTTTATGCCCGTTTTCCTCGAAATAGGCTAAAAATCTGGCGCGGATTTCATCACCGTTCAAAGCAGTCACCTGTTTCTATATAGATTATAGAAGATTGTAAATTAAGGGGGCGGGGCTGTCAAAAA
>CAYRSY010000048.1:0-11208 GCA_964427105.1 uncultured Dehalococcoidales bacterium | reverse complement strand
ATTGAAAGCAACGGTGTAAGTTATACGGGGCGAGGTGCAGATCCCGATATAGTTGTTGCCAGCGCCAAAGCCTACATGAATGCGCTTAACAGGCTGCTTTCTTCTGGTAACATAGAAAAATAGACAGATGCTCAGGGTAAACTATTATCGCTGAAATCGAGGTAAATATATGACATTAGCTGAAGCAATACTGGCTGCCCATAGCGGCAATAAAAATCTAAGTCCCGGGGATTTCATAAATGTTAAAACTGACATGGTATTGTCCAACGATATCACTGCGCCCATTGCTATCAAAGAATTCCGCAAGCTTGGAGTGAAAAAGGTATTCGATCCGAAGAAGATCGTCATGGTGCCGGACCATTTTGTTCCCAACAAAGACATAGCTTCCGCGGAGCAGGCTAAAATGCTGCGCGATTTTGCTAGAGAACAAGGAATAAATTACTTCGAATGCGGACAAATGGGGATAGAACACGTACTGCTGCATGAACAGGGACTGGTACTTCCCGGCGAGGTAATAATAGGCGCGGATTCTCATACCTGCACCTATGGAGCCCTCGGATCCTTTGCTACCGGCATGGGCTCTACCGACATAGCAACAGCTATGGCGACTGGTGAGATATGGATGAAAGTTCCGCCTACCATCCGCTTTGTATATAGTGGTAAGCTGCCCAAATGGGTAGGAGGCAAAGATCTTATCCTCTATACCATAGGACAGATAGGGGTAGATGGCGCTCTCTATGCCGCTATGGAGTTCACCGGAGAGGCTATAGACAGCCTATCGATGGATGGACGCTTTACGATGTCCAACATGGCAATAGAAGCCGGCGGCAAAGCTGGTTTATGCCGCGCTGATGGCAAAACTATAGAATATATTAAAACACGGGCAAAACGTCCATATAACGTTTATGAATTGAGCCCTGATTCTGAATGTTCCCAGATAATAGAATATGATGTATCGAAACTTGAACCGCAGGTGGCGGCGCCACATCTCCCTTCTAACGTTAAGGGAGTCAGCCAATACAAAGATGTTAGCATAGACCAGTCGGTTATTGGTTCATGCACCAACGGCAGGATTGAAGATCTGCGGCTGGCAGCTTCTGTTTTCAAAGGCCGCAAGGTAAAGCCATTCGTTCGTTGTATAATCCTACCAGGTTCTCAGCAGGTTTATCTGGATGCCGTACATGAGGGGCTGGTAGATATATTTATAAACGCCGGATGCGCTTTCAGCACGCCTACCTGCGGACCTTGTCTCGGCGGGCATATGGGAATACTGGCGGCGGGCGAACGCTCAATATCCACTACCAACCGCAATTTTGTAGGGAGGATGGGGAGTCCTAAATCCGAAGTTTACCTTTCCAATCCTGCGGTAGCTGCCGCATCTGCCGTGTTAGGCCGTATCGGAAGCCCTGAAGAACTTTAGGATGCTCACCAAGTGTTTATTTTTAAAAAAAAATCTCCAAAAAAGCAAATACCAGAGGATAGTGTAACTGAAGACAGTGTTCGTGTAAGGTTATCTATAAAACCGGACAGCAAGGTGTGTTTGTTTCATGCCCGCAAGGATTTGCTGCCCCAATTCATGAAGGGCGATTTGCACCTGATGATAGATTGGGCGGAAAATGATTGCGACAGTATCCTTTACTGGTTCAGGCCGCAGGATGAATTACGAGACATAATGATAAACCTGGAGCGCCAGATAAAACCCAGAGGGCGAATATGGCTGATAATAAAAGCTGATGCCGCTATGGAAAATATCAGAGAAGAGATTATCGGATACACTAATCTTAGAAAAGGTAAAATAGTCGATATCGGCGAAGGCGAATCAGCCCTGCAATTCCTGATAAGAAAAGATAGCGGAGAATAATCTATATAATTTTGATTAAGGATGTAATCGTTATGATAAAAGGAAAAGTGTTCAAATACGGAGCCAACGTAGATACGGATGCCATCATACCCGCAAGATATTTAAATGTATCCGAGCCTTCTGACCTGGCAAAGCATTGCATGGAAGATATAGACCTGGACTTCGTAAAGAAAGTGAAAAAGGGCGATATTATTGTGGCGACTAATAACTTCGGATGTGGTTCTTCGCGTGAACACGCTCCGATAGCTATCAAGGCTTCTGGAATATCGGCTGTAATAGCAAACAGCTTCGCACGTATATTTTTCCGCAATGCTATAAATATCGGCCTGCCGTTGCTTGAATCACCCGAAGCTGTAGAGGCTACAGAAGCTGGAGATACTCTGGAAATAGAACTGGAAACGGGCACGATAAAAAATGTGACGAAAGGAAAAACTTTTAAAGCCAAGCCTTATCCTGAATTTATGTCACAGATAATCGCGTCGGGCGGACTGGTGGAATATACCAGAAAGAAAATAGCAGGGAGCGCCAAATGAAATTCAAAATAGCCAAACTGGCAGGCGACGGTATAGGCCCCGAGGTTATAGCTCAGGCAGAGAAAGTGCTCGAAGCTATTGGCGAGATATACGGGCATAAATTCGATATAACAAGCGGACTAATCGGAGGCATAGCAATCGACAGGACAGGTTCCGCTATGCCCGATGAAACATTGAAACTGGCAAAATCATCGGATGCCGTACTTTTCGGCGCTGTGGGGGATCCGAAATTCGATGACCCCAGCCTTAAGGTGCGCCCCGAAGACGGTTTACTGGCAATACGCAAAGGACTAAATTTATTCGCCAACCTGCGCCCGGTTAAAGTATATGATGAACTGGTTGACGGCACGATATTCAAGCCGGAGGTCATCAGAGGTGCCGATTTTATATTCGTAAGAGAACTTACCGGAGGGCTTTATTTCGGAAAGCCCAAAAAACGATGGGAAACAGCTTCGGGCCGCAAGGCCGTTGATTCTATGGCTTACAGCGAGAAGGAAATAGAACGTATTGTGCGCGTTGCCTTCGAACTGGCACGCAGGCGGCGTAAAAAACTTACCTCTGTAGATAAGGCCAATGTGCTCGAATCCTCCCGTTTATGGCGGCAGGTAACTATTGAGGTATCGAAAGATTATCCTGATGTAGCTCTGGAACATATGCTGGTAGATACATGCGCGATGCGTATCATGCTGACGCCGCGTGATTTCGATGTCTTAGTGACGGAAAATACCTTCGGTGACATTCTCACCGACGAAGCCTCTATGCTGGCGGGCTCAATGGGAATGCTGCCATCAGCCAGCCTGGCAGGCATACCAGTGGAAGGGAAACGCACGTTTGGCCTTTATGAGCCGATACATGGCAGCGCTCCGACTATTGCGGGAAAGGATATAGCAAATCCTGTTGCTACGATTCTCAGCCTGGCTATGCTTCTTCGTTATTCATTGGGGCTTGAAAAAGAGGCTACAGCAGTGGAAAAAGCTGTTTCCTCTACGCTTAAGGCAGGCTACCGTACCTGTGATATAATAGGCTCAAGCAAAAAAAGCACAGGCACCAATGAAATGGGAATCCTTATTGTAAAGGAACTAAAAGGATCAAAATAGTGCAGGTAGTTGAACTTTACGATACCACTCTTCGGGACGGCGCACAGAGAGAGGGGATCTCTTTCACGGCGGCAGATAAGCTCGCAATTGCGCGCAAACTGGATGATCTGGGTGTAAAGTACATCGAAGGCGGATGGCCCGGCGCCAATCCCAAAGACAGCGAATTTTTTAATCTGGCACAGGGGATGCCTCTGAAATATGCTACACTGGTGGCTTTCGGCAGCACTCGAAAACACGGCGTCAAACCGGAGGATGATCAAGGTCTGAAAGCTCTGATAGAAGCCAAAACCTCCGCTGTTACTCTTGTAGGGAAATGCTCCGCCAGACAGGTAACTCAGGTTCTGGAAACCAGCCTTCAAGAAAATCTGGATATGGTTTCTTCGTCGATTATATTTCTTAAAAACAAGGGAATAAATGTTTTCCTTGATGCCGAGCATTTCTTCGACGGGTACAAAGACAATGCTGAATATGCTTTAGAAGTCCTGAAAGTAGCTGAAAAGGCAGGCGCCGAATGTCTGGTATTATGCGATACCAACGGCGGCACTTTGCCCGGAGAAATAATTACCGCTGTAAGAGACATCCGCAGAACAATAAAAGCGCCTCTTGGTATTCATGCGCATAATGATGCCGAGCTGGCAGTAGCCAACACACTGGCTGCCGTACAGGAAGGCGTAATACAGGTACAGGGAACCATAAACGGGTTTGGCGAACGTTGCGGCAATGCCAATCTTTGCTCGATTATCCCTGCATTGAAACTAAAACTGGGCATAGAATGCGTAACGGACGAACAGCTGATGCATCTTACAGAAGTATCTCGTTTTGTCAGTGAAACTGCCAATCTCAGCCCTGAAGCCTTTTTGCCATACATCGGCACCAGCGCTTTCAGCCATAAAGCAGGTTTGCACGTCTCCGCCCTGGCGCGCTGGAAAGAATCATATCAGCATATTGACCCCGCAAAAGTAGGGAATCGTCCGCGTATTCTTGTTTCCGAGTTATCAGGGCGGGCTAACATAATACAGCGGGCCAAAGAAATCGGCGCGGAGCTTCCCACAAAAGGGCAGGAGGCGTTGGAGCTGCTGGAAAAAGTTAAGTATCTTGAAAGCCGCGGCTTCCAGTACGAAAATGCAGAGGCATCATTCGATTTGCTTGTACACCGGGCACGTCCCGGCTATAAATATCCTTTTGAACTGGTGGATTACCTTGTGGTCATAGAAAAAGAGCGGCGGCAGGGAGCGGAAATACACGATGGAGCCATGCTGAGCGAAGCGATGGTAAAAGTTAAAGTAGGCGATAAACTGATGCACACCGCAGCCGAAGGAGACGGCCCGGTTAACGCTCTGGACAATGCACTGCGCAAGGGATTGCTTGAATTTTATCCTGGTATTGCATCTATAAAGCTTACAGACTATAAAGTGCGCATATTGGAAGAAAGCACAGGGACAGAATCGCAGGTACGCGTTCTAATCGAATCTACTGACGGGACAAAGCAATGGCGTACGGTCGGCAGTTCTACAAACATAATAGAGGCAAGCTGGCTGGCGCTGGCAGATAGCCTGGAATACTGGCTGATTACCCATATGACAGCATAAACGGGTATCTATTTCCTGTTCCAGAAATCCATACTGAGGTATTTCCATCCGCCGTCAGGCAACACAACTACAATGCACCCGCTGTCTATTTGTTCTGCGATTTTAATTGCCTGATATACGGCTGCGCCTGATGACGTCCCCGCGAATATACCTTCCTTATCTAATAGCGCAAGAGTTGCGCCGATTGCCTGCCCGCTTGTCACCCTGGCTCTTTCAGTTACAAGCTTCAAATCCATTACAGGCGGGATATAGCTTTCAAGACAACGCAGTCCCTGTATAACATCGTCAGGCGGGGGTTCAACCCCGATTACCTTTAACTGGGGATAATTCTGCTTCAAACGGCGGGCCAGCCCTGTTATCGTTCCGCCTGTGCCGACGCCGCAAACCAGGAAGTCAATACCGGGATACAGGCAATCACGAAGTATTTCAGGGCCGGTGGTATCGAAATGTACTTGAGGATTAGCCGGATTGGCAAATTGATCCGGTAAAAAGTACCGCTTGTCCTTCGCTGCCATCTCGCAGGAAAGATCAATGGAAGCTTTTACCCCACCGCTTGTTTTTGTTAAAATGAGCTCGGCTCCAAAAAGGCGAATAAGCTGCTGCCGTTCAGCGCTCATATTCTCCGGCATGGCAATAGTGACCTTATAGCCTTTAAGTCGGCCATACCAGGCTAACGCTATACCGGTGTTCCCGCTGGTAGCTTCAAGTATGGTTTTATCAGGCGTAAGCCTGCCCGTCTTTTCGGCATCTTCAATCATGAAGCGGGCAACACGGTCTTTAATGCTGGCGCTCCCGCCTGAATTCAATCCCTCCAGTTTAGCAAGTATATGAACCTTTTTGTTTGGACTGAGGTTAGATAATTCGACCAGGGGTGTATGCCCGACAGAATCTCCGATATTCTTATAATACATAAATGGCATTATACAGCAACCCGGAGGCTTAAATAAACTGCTGCTATTTATTCCTTTCATTGCTATCTTGTATAATAACATTCAGGAGTATTTATTATGAACGATGAAATAAAAAGTGCGCGGGAAATAGCGATGGAAAAAATCGCGGCATTAGATGCAGTAACAGATGATGATAAATTAAAATGGAAATTCACTCCCGAGGGAGAGCAGCTTGCCCTTAAATATTTAAAAGACGGCAAAGATATCAAGGTTGTTTTATCAAACTACGCACCCGACGAGCAGCAGTATATAAAAAACGGGGCCGAAAACGTGCTGCTTGCCAACATCCAGCTTCCTATTAACGAGACGGTTAAATTACGTAACCAAAAAGCCATGGACGGAATCGTGTCCCTCAAAAAAGATAAAAATGCTGCGGGCAAGTTGATAGAACAGATGAAACAGATACTGGGACATTATACTGATCAGGGAGCAGAGCAACGCCAGAGAACCTACGACGCTCTTAAACAACAGTTCGAAGCCAAACTTAAACAAGCTGTCAGCCAGCAACTCGGCACAAAAACAGATGCCGATCTCGGTATCAGTGTGGAAACATTACCGCAATTTCAGGAGGAATGGCGGCGTACTGCCGCTCAGATGGACGACCAGTATTTTAAACTCATCGATGAATACAAGAACGAATTACGCAAGATAAAATAAGTTCCAGCAAGTATATGAACGAAGAAGAAAAATTGGTTCTTGCAATTAATAAAACAAAAATTTTGCGTAAGCCTCAACAAGCGCTGGCTACTTTTGGCGTGACCACTATCAACTATTATTTACTGAGCCATCCGGCCTATGCGGATGAAAATGAGGCTGAAACTGTAGTGCGCATGGGGCATGTCATTGCTAACCGGCCGCGCATAGTAACTCCCTACTATCTATCGCGTCTTCATGGTTTCAGCGAAGACGCAAAGCGCTATTTTGAAAAACTCATCGAGATTCACGGGGCAGACGCACCGGGCATTTACTATACTTATCGCAACGAACCGGGAAGTACTGACATCATTTCCAACGGGATAGATGATGTACTGGCAAAAATCAATAAAGAGATAGACGACAAAAAAGACGCGTTGGCCGCAATTATATTCGGCGAGGATACTCTCTGGGATGTCTCCCTTATGAAATTCATTTTTGATGTAACCAGTTCTTCTGTAAACAGCAATATAGCCGATTTCCATTCGCATGGCTTGCTGGATATTAAGGCCGGAGTGCCATCAGAAGCACTTGCCGGCATCGAGGAGATGTTTGTTCTTTTAAAAAATGGGGTAATAAATCCCCGCGATTTGCAACTGGAATTGGAGCGCTGGGGACTTTTTGACGAATATCAGGACCGTTTTCTGGCCGCAATCAGGCGGTAATATAATAAGGAGCTTCTTTTGAATATTTCTGTTATCGAAGCACGCGATTTGTCCGAAGCATGGTTTCTTTGCCTGCGCAAGACACTTGATGATGGGTTTGAATACAAGATTGAACGCGGCAGTTATGCCGGGCAGCTGCGCAAGGAGCTTGATCTGGCTGTGATAAAAATAAAAAATCCGGGGACGCGTCCTCTAACTCCCGATGTACCTGCAGGAGTGCCTGCACCGACCACAATGGAATACATAGAGAGTTATCTGCCTTACCTTATGACGGCGCATCGGGCGGAGGGTGAACAATACACTTACGGACAGTTTCTGGAGCCGCAGATTGCCGAAGTCATAAAAATGTATAAAGAAGACGGCTTCAACACCAATCAGGCTTATATGTCGGTAGGAGACGCCAAGTCTATTTATCTGGCAGACCCTCCCTGTCTGCGCGGCATTGACACTCGTGTGCGTTACGGCAAGCTGCATTTTCTGGCTTATTTCCGTTCATGGGATCTATGGGCAGGTTTCCCCTCCAATCTGGCAGCCATGCAATTACTCAAAGAATATATGGCACAGGAAATCGGAGTGGAAGACGGCGAGATGGTCGCCATGAGTAAAGGCATGCACCTTTACGAATATAGCTGGGAACTGGCACGCACGGCGGCAGGCCGGTCTTGAGGCATCGCCCTGATTTATATCAATATTAGCTATTCCTCATAGTTACATTGCCATAATTCGTTTTCATAGCGGATAAAGTTTCTTTGTTTTACATAAATATGAGACCACGATACAGGATGGGGAAAATGAGAAACACCAAAAAAGTATTGACCATATTTACCTGCCTTCTGTTTTTTCTGTGTACACTGATGATATTCGGCGGTGCAGGATGCTCAGATACAAATGGAATTAACGGACCAATCGTTCTTTTAACCGATTTTGGAAGCGCTGACTATCGCGTTTCGCAGGTAAAAGGCATTATTTATTCAAATTACTCTGAAGCATTGCTGGTGGATGCCTCACACGATGTGCCTGCGTTCGATATTCCCACCGGAGCATTCATGCTCGAGATGGCTGCTAAAGAATTCCCGCAGAATACCATTTTTATCGGTATTATCAATCCATATTCGCAACCTGAAGCAAGATATATCGTACTTACTACCGATAACCAGCAGGTTTTTGTACTTCCCGATAACGGGCTGCTCACTTACGTCGCCAGGGATTTTGGCATCCAAGGTATTTACCAGATATCCAATGACACCCTTTTCGATGAACCGATTGGACAGCTATCGGCTGAACGCATTCAGGGGAAAATAGGTGCACTTATGGCATCGGGATATGATGCTCAAAATGTGGGAGAACCCATTGAAAATCCTGTAACACTGGACATTGAATCTCCTTCCGTTGTTGGCAATATACTATCAGGCGCGGTGGTTTACGTGGATAACTACGGGAATTGTGTAACCAATATCTCTGAGGAAACCGCTGTAAATTTTGGCTTGCAATCGGGGGAGACTATATTGTTTAGCGGAGGACAGAACGGTATCTCCATAAAATTCGGCACAATATACTCGGACGTCCCTCAGGGAGACACGGTAATGTTTGTGAATGATAATCTGGGATTGCTCCAAGTTTCTATAAATCTGGGGGATTTTGCCGATACGTACGACATCAAAGCCGGCACTAACATCGAAATAAAGCGGTAAACAAAAACACGATGGCCAGATGTACTGGATTCCATTAAATTCAGTGCAGTTAGAATACTCTTACACGGACATAATGGTCTCCGCTTTGTCCGTTTTCCTGCTTCCCCATGCCTTTCAGCTTTATACGTGTACCGCTCTTGATTCCGGCGGGGATCTTTACCATAAACTTTTTCTTTACGCCGCCGTGCTTTACTTTGACTTCTTTTTCGAGCCCAACAGCGGCCTCTTTAGCTTTAAGCCGTATCTCATTTTCAGTATCAAGATTTTTAGCCGGTCCCAGATCAACGCCAAAAAGCTTCTTTACTATGAAACGTGCAGCCTTTCCGCCTATGCCAGTACCAAAGGCTGTTGCGGGCATAGAGGTGGCTGTATTGGCATTCTGCTGCCTGCCATTCGCGCCGTAGGTTTCAGTCTTGAATACTACATGCTGCCCGTTAAAAAAGGTGCTGTTGAGGAAATCGTCATCGAAACGCAATCCAGCCTGCCGGAACATAGATGCCAGATCGGTATAGACCGCCTGATTGCCAAAGCTGTCGCGGAAAATATCCTGCTGTGAGAAATTGCCGAAATTGGCCCCGCCGTAAGCACCTTTTCCCGAAAGGTCATATTGCTTGCGTTTTTCCGGGTCCCCCAGGACGGCATAAGCCTCGTTTATTTCCTTGAACCTGGCGCTGGCTTCTTTCTCATTGCCCGGATTCTTATCGGGGTGGTGCTGGAAAGCCAGCTTACGAAAAGCGTTCTTGATATCTTCATGGCTGGCGTTATCCGGCACGCCAAGTATCTTGTAGTAATCTTTCATATTCCCTGCCTGATGCTATATACTAAAACTAGATTATAGGTCTAAACCGGAATATTGCCAAATGTCTTTACATTCTTTATCCATCCGCATTTTGAACGTTTTACTGCTGCCGGCGCTGCTGTTTTCAGTAAGCTGCAACAGCCAGAGTTCTTTCGACAGCCAGTTAAATGATATCGTCTCGCCTTACCGCTTCAGCATAGCCAGATGGGAAACGGGCGCTATTTCGCAGGAGATAAAGGAATTCTTTTCAAGCGATGGCAGCGCGGCAGCAGACCAATCTCAGGTTGTAGTGGATTATTTCTACATCATGGCCCAGATAAACTCCGAACAACAGGCCATAGAAGCCATAACAAGCGGCGTAACCAATGGGGATATTGACACACATACAGAGGCTCTCGCATCTTTCGAACAAAAACGCGACAATCTTAAAGAGCAGGCCGAACAGATACTGGAAATACAGATAAGGGCAACTCTGAACTCCCTCAATATTTATAATCCGCTGGATGACACACTCAATCTTGAATCCACTTTCCCGCCGGTAAAACTGCAGATGGAAGAACCTCCCAAACTGCTGATAATATCTTCACGTGAAAAGATAGCAAGACTGGATACCATCACGCTTGCAAACGATATGAGCATAGATGACATATCAGGGCTGGAAAAAAGCATATCGGCTTTGGATGTCTCAGCCCTGGTTGTTAACCTCGGCGGCATTGCTACATATCCATCTTTTGTGGCCAACCGCTATGGATTGCAGTTCGCTCTCAGCACGGCTTTAGAAGAATGGCTACACCAGTACCTTTTCTTCAGGCCATTGGGATTTCTTTACGGCCTGAAGGAGGCGGGATTAGACCAGCCCGACTATATCGCGACCATGAACGAGACGCTGGCAGGCATGGTCAGCGACGAAATAAGCGGTGTTGTCTATGATAAATACTACACCTTCTACTACGCTCCGGCAGCGTTATCGGACAGCAGCGAATCAGGCGAGGATTTCGACTATAATGCCTTCATGCGCGAAACACGATTGACCGTTGACTCTTTGCTGACCGACGGTAAGATAGACGAAGCTGAAACCTACATGGAGGAGCAAAGGCTCATTCTGGCATCGCACGGTTACTTTATACGCAAGTTAAACCAGGCTTTCTTCGCCTTTTACGGGAGTTATGCCGACCAGCCGGGATTTGAAAATCCTATCGCAGATAATCTTAATGAATTAAGGGCGCAATGTTCAACGCTGGCGGAGTTCCTGCAACTAGCCTCGGGACTAACGACTCCCGATGAACTGGCTGAGGCAATTGAATAAATGTCGTCCCGAAATAATCGAGAC
>CAYRSY010000047.1:1762-11369 GCA_964427105.1 uncultured Dehalococcoidales bacterium | reverse complement strand
TATTTGGGCTGAGAGTGAACCTGGAAAGGGTTCTGTTTTCAGCTTCAGATTGCCTAAAAAACAATCTTAGTCTCCGCCAATTCACGTGATGACTGCAACACTGGCAGATCATATTCTATCACGGTAGATATCCGGCTTCTTTACGAATAGTTTTCTGCTGTTTTTTCCTGCAGCATCCCTATGCGTCAACCTCCTTGAGCTAATTGGTTGTTTTACGTTTGAAAAAGAAACCTGTTTCCTGATCAATCCCCGGATGAGACCCTCGTTATTATCGGCACATAAAAACTGCTAATTTTAACAATCCCTTAATACTGTTTTAATCTTGCTTTAAAGATAGGTTGATAAACTTAGGCTGTGATAAATAATAAGGATGAAAAGGAAAAAATGGAAGGAAAACTTATGTTGGCGCTCGTAGCTCACGATGGCAAGAAAGAAGAGATGGTAAAACTGGCGAGAGAGCATAAAGCTGAACTATCCAGGCTTTCGCTGGTAGCAACCCGCAGCACCGGACAACTGGTTCGCGAAGGGACAGGATTACCTGTAATGCTTGTGAACAGCGGACCAAATGGAGGCGACCAGCAGATTGGCGGAATGGTAGCCAGCGGGGTGGTAAAGGCGGTGATATTCCTGCGGGATCCTCTGATGGCGCAGCCTCATGAGCCGGATATTGCGGCATTGATGAGGGTGTGCGATGTGCACAATGTGCCTCTGGCAACAAATGTGGCAACCGCTGAAGCCGTGATGCACCTGCTTTTTGATCACCCAGAAGAACTTGATGTACGGGAGACAGGAGAAAATCTGTTCGCTGGGCTGTTTCTTTAAATCAAACGGGAAACGATTATCTTTGCTTCGTGACGCAGGGAACATCGATAGATGTTGTACATTGCATAACTAATGTCCTATAAGCACAAATCCGGGAAACAAAAATTTGAAGGGAGAAAAAATTGAAGCTAAAACAAATGGGGAAATTGTCTATAACGCTGGCGGCAGTACTTGTTATGCTGTCTGTTATGTTGCCGGGATGCAGCAACAATTTGTCAGGTACGATTACCGAAGCCGGATCTACTACCGTTCAGCCGCTTGCGGAGGAACTGGCACAAGCTTTTATGGATCAGAATTCAGATGTAAAAATTACTATCCAGGGTGGAGGATCCAGCACCGGCGTAAAATCAGCGGCTGATGGCACCGTAGATATAGGCGCCGCCTCACGGGAACTCAAGGATTCGGAGAAAAGCCTGGGGTTGGTCGTGCATGTTCTGGCCAGAGATGGCATAGCTCTTATCACTCATCCTTCCCAAACGGTTACCAATTTAACAGTAGAGCAAATTAAGCAGATTTATTCCGGAGAGATTACTAACTGGAGCGAGGTCGGCGGAGCCGATGCGGAGATAGATGTTGTTTCCAGAGAAGAGGGTTCCGGTACCCGCACCGCTTTTGAAGAGATGGTGATGGGAGAAGATGCAGTTATTATTGCTACTGCTATTTTGCAGTCGTCCAACGGGGCTATCAAGACTACCGTTGCCAGCGATAAGAACGCCATTGGATTTATCTCCTTCGGTTACCTTGATACGACGGTTAAAGCTCTCAGTGTGAATGGTATAGCCGGAACCGTTGCAAACGCCAAAAACGGCACTTATCCGATAGTGCGCCCCCTTCTTCTTCTTACCAAAGGTGAGCCCACCGGACTGGTAAAAGAGTTCATCGATTACTGTCTCAGCGATGCAGGGCAGGAGATCGTTGGTAAAGACTATATAACTGTCAACTAATTATCCTTTATGATACAGGCAGGGGATCAACCTCTTTCAAGTTGATTCCCTTTGCCTGTTGGAAAGAGTGAAATTTGTCACGTTATTTTATGGATCGTCTGGCAAAATATGCGGTATTGATCAGCGCCACCGTATCTTTCATTGTTCTGCTGGCCATAGCAGCATTTATTTTTAAGGAAGGATTCCCTGCTTTTCAGGAAATCGGATTCTTCGATTTTATTTTCGGCACGGTATGGAGACCGGGGCAGGAACAATACGGCATTCTTACCATGATTGCGGGCTCCATAGCGGTTACAGTCGGTTCCCTGCTGCTGGCAATTCCATTAGGCATTACCTGTGCCATCCTGCTGGCGGAAGTTGCTCCGCATAAGGTAAGAATGTTACTGCGGCCAGCGGTTGAATTGCTGGTTGGAATTCCTTCAGTAGTTTACGGGCTTGTAGGGCTGGTGCTGCTGGTTCCGTTGATACGCGAAATCGGCGGCAACGGCTTCAGCGTGCTGGCAGCCTCTATTGTGCTAATGGCAATGGTGTTGCCTACGATTATCAGCATAACTGAAGACAGTTTACGGGCTGTTCCTTCTTCGTACAAGGAAGGGGCATTGGCTCTGGGAGCTACTCACTGGCAGACTATAAAAGGAGTGCTGCTGCCGGCGGCCCGTTCCGGTATCGGCGCGGCTGTCATCCTCGGGATGGGCAGGGCTATAGGTGAAACCATGGCTATGATTATGGTCATAGGCAATTCAATTATCTTCCCTACCTCCATATTTGATTCAGCGCGTACCCTCACAGGGAACATTGCCGTAGAGATAAGCTATGCCGCCGGTTTGCATGAAAAAGCTCTTTTTGCCACCGGAATTGTTTTGTTCATTTTTATTCTGGCATTGAACAGCATTGCATCTGTTTATTTCAAGAGGGAGGCGCATGTTTAAGATTTCCCCCAGAATATCTCAGAGCATAGCTATGGCCTGCATTTGGGCAGGGGGTATTATTACCATTCTTATCCTGCTCGTTGTCATCGGCTATATCCTGATAAAGGGAGTGCCGGGGCTTAGCCTTGACTTTTTGTTAACCGCGCCTGAGGGAGGACTATCAGGAGAAGGTGGCATTTCAACGGTTATAGTCAGTACTTTGTATATTGTCACCGTAACGCTGTTGATTCTGGTTCCTGTTGGACTGGGAGCAGCTATTTATCTGGCCGAATACGCACCTAATAATCGTTTTACCAGGGTTATCCGGTATGGAGTGGAAACCCTGTCCGGCGTGCCTTCCATTATCTTCGGGCTTTTCGGGTATGCCCTTTTTGTTACCGTATTGAATTTCAGCTTCTCCATCCTTTCCGGATCATTGACGCTGGTATGTCTGCTGCTGCCAACCATGATACGCACATCCGAGGAAGCAATAAAATCTGTTCCCTATGCTTATCGGGAGGCAGCCTTAGCGTTGGGAACAACCCGCTGGCAAATGGTATCAAGGGTATTATTGCCAGCGGCGCTACCCGGCATAGTGACATCCGTTATTCTCTGTATTGGAAGGGCAATCGAAGAGACCGCCTGTCTTTATGTGACACTGGGCGGCAGCGCCGCCATGCCGACTTCATTGTTCTCCGGCGGCCGGACGCTTTCACTGCATGTTTATTATCTGGCTATGGAAACCAATGCGCTCGATAAGGCGATGACTACAGCTGCCGTTCTGATAATCACCATAATATTGATTAATTCACTTACCAACTTTATAGTGTTCCGTTTCCAGAAAAAAATGAGGGGTATAGCTTGATATGACGATATATAATGATGCCTGTGAATGCGGAAAAATCAGCGCCAGCGGAGTGAACCTGTATTACAATAGCTTCCAGGCTTTGCGGAATATAAACATGGAAATTCCGCAGTGTGCCATTACTGCTATCATCGGCCCTTCCGGATGTGGAAAATCATCTTTTTTGCGTATGCTGAACCGCATGAATGATATCATCCACGGCGCCAGGGCGGAAGGCGTTTTGCAGCTTGACGGAATCTCTATTTATGATCGATCGGTAAATGTGGTTGAACTTCGCAAGAAAGTGGGAATGGTTTTCCAGAAGCCTAACCCTTTCCCGATGTCGATCCGTGACAATATTACTTTCGGGCCGAGGCAGCATGGCAAATCAAATCGCGGTGAACTTGAGGAAATAGCGGAGAGAAGTTTGCGCCGCGCTGCTCTTTGGGACGAAGTGAAAGACAAACTGGAACAATCCGCTTTAGCGCTTTCCGGCGGCCAACAGCAAAGACTTTGCATTGCCCGTGTACTGGCAGTAGAACCGGAGGTTATCCTCATGGATGAACCATGCAGCGCTCTTGATCCAATAGCTACGCTTAAAATAGAGGACCTGATGCGTACGCTGGCTAAAGACTACACAATTGTTATAGTTACGCATAACATGCAGCAGGCAGCCAGGGCGTCGGATATGGCCGCATTTTTTATGATGGAAGAAGACAGGGCGGGAGTTCTGGTGGAATACGGCAGCACTTCTCAATTGTTCACCAACCCGAAAGACAAGCGAACTGAAGATTACATAACCGGAAGGTTCGGTTAAAGGAACGAAAGATGACAAGACAAAACTTTGAAAATCACCTGCAGATGTTACAGGAAGAATTACTGGTTTTAGGCAGCATGGTCGAGAAAGCCATCGTGCGCTCTACAGAGGCGCTGAAAAATCGCAATCTGGAGTTAGCCAGGCAGGTAATCGATGAAGACCTGCAAATAAACAACAAGCGATATGATATTGAGGAGACGTGCATAGAACTCATTGCCACCCAGCAGCCTCTGGCTCGCGATCTACGCATTATCATTGCCGTGCTGTATATGATAGTTGACCTTGAAAGAATTGGAGACCATGCGGAAGGGAACGCGAAAATCGCTATCATGCTGGGGGACGAACCACCCCTGAAACCTTACATCGACATTCCCCGCATGGCAGAAAAGACCGGTGAGATGCTGCGCACGGCTCTATCTGCATTCTTCAAGCGCGATGTTGAAGCAGCCAGAAATGTCATTTCGCAGGACGATGTTGTGGATAATCTTTATGACCAGATATTCCGCGAATTATTAACCTATATGGCAGAAGATCCTAAAACCATCAGCCGGGCGACGCGTCTTATCTGGGTAGCCCATAACCTGGAAAGAAGTGCTGACCGTGTGACCAATATCTGCGAACGCACCCTTTTTGTAATAACGGGAAAAGTAGAAGATGACGGTGTATCAAAATACTGAAATCGGATAATCAGCAAACGATGCAGACGTTCCGTTTCGCGTCTTCATCGTATACGGTTTTGATGGAAAGACCATACAGGTTAGAGAGTATCTCTGCGTTGAGTGTTTCCGCTGCATGGCCGACGCCGAGAACGCCCGCGCGATTAAGAATGGCGACTTTTCCGTTGAGAATAATCGCATGTTCCGGATTATGCGTCGTCATAATCAGGGCATATCCCTCCGCGGCCAGTTGACGTATCATCTGTACCACACGGTATTGGTTCCCATAATCCAGATGCGCGGTCGGCTCGTCCATAAGGATTAGCTGCGGCTGCTGTGCAAGAACCCGCGCAATCATGACCTGCTGCCGCTCGCCGCCTGAGATTTCCGTGTATGGCTTGTCCCGCAGATGTGCGATTCCCATTCGTTCCAATGCTTCATCGGCGATTTTGTAATCCTTCGTGCTGGGTGTTGTGAACGCTCCGATATAGGGCGTGCGCCCAGTAACCGCAAGTTCTCGCACGGTATAGGCGTATGCAGGCATGTGAATTTGTGGGACATACCCAATCATCTGCGCTACATCGCGGATATTCATATTCGACATCGGTTGCCCATTCAGCAAAATCTTCCCCGACTTTGGTTTGTAGAGATTGGCAATACAATTGAGTAATGTCGTCTTTCCTGAGCCGTTGGTGCCGAGA
Organism: uncultured Dehalococcoidales bacterium; assembly: GCA_964427105.1. Taxonomy (GTDB): domain Bacteria; phylum Chloroflexota; class Dehalococcoidia; order Dehalococcoidales; family UBA1222; genus SURF-27. Next base: position 5,677 of record CAYRSY010000047.1, on the reverse strand, counting down.
ATCGAAAGCACATCTCCGTTGTCCACGCTGAAACTGACTTCATGGAAAATCGTACGGCTATTATGATAATGAAAACTGAGGCTGTTTACATCGAGTATCACTGAATCTGCCTTCTTTGCCTGGCGAGAATGAAGATGAAAAACGGAGCTCCGATGATGCCGGTCAGAATACCAAGTTTCAGTTCGGCTGAAGTAATTGTTCTGCAAAGAATATCGATAATAAGCATAAAAATGCCGCCGATGATTATGGCAAGCGGGAGCATCTTTTTGTTGTCAGAGCCGATGAGCATACGCGCGGTGTGTGGAATTACAAGACCAACCCATCCGACTGTGCCCGACAGGCAGACGCAGCCTGCTGTGATCAGCGTGGAACACAGGATAAACACTCCCCGTGTCGTGCGAAGATTGATTCCGAGTGATTTTGCTTCGTTGTCGCCCAGTGAAAGCACATTAAGACGGTACCGCATGAGCAAAATCACGATAACCGAAAGCAGGATTGTCGGAAGGACAGGGAGCATGCTTTTGAAAGTAATCGTGGCAAATGAGCCCATCATCCAGTAGGTGATTTCCGCCAATTGTGTGTCTGTATCTGCTACGAACTTGATGATGCTCATAATGGAAGACATAAGGCTGCCGATCACAATGCCTGAAAGTACCAGAACTGTCGTGGATTCATTGCGAATCAGCCGCGGAATCATTGTTGTGATCGCCACAGCAATCAGGCCGCCCGCAAAGGCGGCAAGCTGTATAAATCCGCTACTTTGATTCATCAGGATTGCGACGGCCGCGCCGACACATGCGCCGGAGGATACGCCCAGAAGGTCCGGTGACACCATCGGATTTTTGAATATGCTCTGATAGGTCGCGCCGGAAAGCGCCAGTGATCCGCCGATGATGATGGCGGCAATCGTTCGCGGCAGGCGGAGGTCCATCACTACCGCTTCCTGAAGGCTATCCCATGTAATGTCTATTGGGAATATATTTGAAAAGACAATCCGGAAAGTGTTGAAAAAGGGCACACTGTAACGGCCGACCGAGAGCGATACCGCGACAACGATAACAAGCAATATTAAAGATAGCAGAATTATCCCCCGAAATCTGGCTGACTCGGAGAGTATTCTCCTTTTGGGCGCAGCCTCTCCGTTTGCGGCGGAGAGGCTGCGTTCGCTGTTTATGTCTAATTTCATTTGGATATGTTGTTACTGAACAGGATATTCCGCTGTACCATCAGGACGGAGACCGTCGAGCATATGCTCGGCCTGAATCTGGCTCAGTTCATAGTCAGTATAGGTTTTGTAGAAATCAATGATATCGTTGATCATGCTTTCTCTGGTAATGCCGTTTGCCGCTGCAATCTCAGGCTGGATGCTCATCAGCGCGTAGTTAATCTGGAGCTGGCTTTCGAGACCGAAGCGGTCCCAATTGAAGCAGGCATACGGGTTTGTGTGAATTCTTCCATTAATTACGGCTTCCAGATCCATCCAGCCGGCAGTGGTTTCCAGAGCGTGCTTTTCGATGTGCTGATAAACGCCGCCGCAGATAATAACATCAGGGTTGAGCGCAAAAACAGCTTCGGGCGTCACCTGCCCGCCGGTGAGTTCCATCTTTCTTGCTGCGTAAACCCCGCCGGCGGATTCCACCCAGTCAGAGATAATACTGTTGGCAGCCATGGTTGCGACGAGTGAATCGGACTGTCCTGATATGTAGTACACAACAGGGCGGTCGGCTTCCGCGATGTTGGCTGTGAGGCTTCGAACATTTGCCAATTTGGTTTCAACCGCAGAGCACCATGTGCCGAGTTTTTCCTTATATTCACCGCCGAGAACATCGCCGAGAATGGTATATGCCTGAATCATGGTTTCATAATTGCTGAAATTGATGTTGATTGCAGGGATACCGACATCGCGGATCTGCTGCGCAAAGCCGGAAGCGGCAGTGCTCGGATGGATGATTACCAGATCAGGATTCAGATTGATGAGATTTTCTACCGTAGGTGTCGTACCACCGAGCGCAGGAATGTTGACGCAGTCAGGATAGAACAGCTGCGTCCATGAATTCATGGTGCCGGGGCTGTTGGAAGCAAGACCTACGATAAGGTCGCCTGCGCCCATTACGAAGAACGAGGAAGTTCCTGCGGGCCATAGATTGATTATCCTTTTCACTTCTCCGGTGATCGTTACTGTATCGCCGCTCATGTCGGTGACGGTAACGGTTCTTTCTGCCGCCGTTGTTGTTGTGTTTTCGGCCGTGTTAGTGTTTTCCTTTTTACAGCCGATGGCGATTGTGGCTATTAATGCCAATGCAAGAATGAGACTGATGAATTTTTTCATATTTTTTGTATCTTTCCCTCTTATTTTTATCCTTTATTCTGTTGATTTCAGCACCCATGTGCAGCGCTGAAATACGAATGCAACAACTATACAAAAGTTATTTGATAGGATCCTCGCCGAAAATGCTATCGCGAGGCAAAAAGCCTTCAGACTCCTTGTCAATAGCCAGGAACATCCTGGCAAATTCCTTTGCCGCTTCCTTATGGAGAGAGGTCTTGGGAATTGTGAGAGCATGCGCGATTGGTGTCGCGGTAACGGTATTCTCGCCGTCCACTGCGAAGCTGACTTTTGCGTATTCATCGGCCATAGCGGGATCGGAAAGGTCCATAACAGCAGGCAGTTCCGCAAAGTTCTTGCCTGACATTATTGCGCCGGAACGGTAACTGAACTGGTATTTTGCCGGCTGCTGGTTACCGAATGGGCCGGAGTCCTTTTCCATGCCTATGTGGCCGGGATGCTTCATCAGGAGATCCGTAAGCCCGGGCTTATAGGCATCCGCAAGCAGCATCGCCATGACGGCACGGTAACCGCCAGGATCACCATAAGGGTTCATATGTTTGAAGGTCGAATCCTTCGCAAGAAGCTTCTGCTCCCAGTTATCGGTGGTAATATCCTCGCCGACCACGACCATCTTGTTGCCAGCCCAAATGCGATATCCATCCGCATACACGGGCAGCATCATGGAGCGAACGATCGCATCGTCCGCAGAGATCAGCAAATCACAAGCCTCCCCACCGATGCAATCGCGTATCAGATCAACAGAACCACCCGGATTAACGACTACCGGTAATTCTGGATGTGTCGCGTTCCATTTCTCAGCGATTTCCTTGACCAACTTCATAGATACGCCTGCGCAAAAAACATGCAAACGGTACGGCGCAAGCTCTGCTTCAACAGCAGCAACAGCTTCAGCCTTTTCCTTGCGCACATCGGTCACTTTTTGAGCGAGGATACCCAGAAAGTTACGTAGCATAATCGTCTGCGCTTCGCTGTACCGTTCGCCGTAAAATCTTGTGATCATTTCGCCGCTCATGCGCAGCATGTAAAGATCAAAAGCCTCACTTTTCGGTCCGCCTGGCGGGGGGCCTTTAAACTTCATCTTGAGTTTCGGCGATCGGCTCTTCCGCATTTCGGACAAGCAGGGGATTTCGCCCATCATCATGCCAGGTTCCATGGGACTGGGCATGTTATATACATCCAGCCTCGGAGCCAGCTGATCGAGGGGCTTTCCCTTAAGAACCACACAGAACATGCCGTTTTCCATATCGATTGGCGGCATGCCGCCTGCGCCTGCTTTACGGTGCACAATTTCAGGGCTCATAACATCGAGGAGCGCGACTAGCGCTTCGTCGTCGATGTTTTGAAACAGTGTAGTGCTCTTCAGTTCGGGCAAATACTCACGATAAATTGTCATATATCCTCCCATCCAGATTCTGCGTAAAACCAGTTATCGAATTAAATCTCTATGAAATGTTTCCTTTCTTTATTCTTTTATAAGGGCAATAAAAAAGCGCCCCAAAAGAGGCGCCCAAAAAGCAAACGCAGTTTGAGTTAACCTCTCCTTTCCAAAAGCGTGGAAGGCTCAG
>CAYRSY010000047.1:0-1662 GCA_964427105.1 uncultured Dehalococcoidales bacterium | reverse complement strand
TTCGGCTGAGTGCGCTTCTTCCGGCAAAAATATTTTCAAAAGTGATTTCTATCTTAAAAGGCCTTGTTCGCTTTCGGCCTTTTCATACGTTGATGCTCATCCTATGCCGAAGACTTCAACCCTTCCGGACGCATTTTTTCATAACAAAGCAAGGCCATTCCAAAGTAATTTTTCAAGCCCAGAGGTTTAAACCCCATTTTCTCAATTACATTTTTCGATCTTGTATTGTCAGGCATTGCCAGAGCAATTACCCTGTCAAGTTTTGCAGTAACAAAGGCATACTTGAGAGCGGCAATTGCTGATTCTGTCGCATAACCACACCCCCAATACTCTGGATCGAAAGCATATAATATTTCCACTTCTCCTGTTTCCTTGATAAAATTCAACCCACAATCGCCAAGCAATGCTCCTGTTTGCCTGTCAAATACCCCCCACACCCCATAACTCTTCGCTTCCCATTGCTCCGTGTATTTTTCAATTATTACTTTTGTTTCATCCCTGGTCTTTCCATTAGAATTACCGAGCCATATGACCACTTCTTCTTTCTTCATGATTTCATAAAAACAGTCTATATCATCCTGGCATAACTGCCTCAAACACAGTCTCTCCGTGCATATTTCACTATCTTTTTTCTCATTCACAAAACATCCTCCTGTCAATGCAGGTAACCCCAATATTATATCTTACATAAGCAACTGGAATTATGGTGCATATAAATCCTGCTTTTTATCCGGCACGATAAATCAACGCTTCATATGTACATCAAAGTGCTTACGGATGAATTCGACTCTCCCCTGTCTCTGATGAAAAAACAAACGGGACTCCGGATATTCAATCCGGAGTCCCGTCTATCATGCAAAAAGTTGTTGTTCTGAGGTCAGCTACGATATATGATCAACAAGCAATGCTTTTTGGACCAGCGTTGTGGCTTCATCAACAGTCAAAGCCAATCCGATCCCTTCCACTGTGCCGGATTTTGAATACACTTTAGCTGTACATATACCCAATACTTCACCCTTAAGATTTACCAGCGGTCCCCCGCTGTTCCCCGAGTTTAAGGCCGCATCGGTTTGAAGATTTAGAAAGCCATCTATATTCCGTATGGTAGAGACAATGCCACCGGTAAATGTAGCCGGACCGGACAGCTCCAATCCAATGGGAAAACCTGCTGCAATGACCGTTTCGCCGATTACCGCATCATCAATTGATGCAAACTCAAGGTATGGGAAATCATTTTTTTGGGAAACTATTTTTAAAACCGCCAGGTCTCTGGATTCATCGAAGGCCAGAACCATCCCTGTATAACTCTCTCCGTTCATCAGGGATATCTCAATCGTCAGATATGATAAAAAATCAACCACATGATAATTCGTGAGAACAAAACCGTAGCTGGTGAATATAAAACCGGATCCGGAAGCCTTATAGTTTGAACCTATTACCTGAATCTTAACTACAGAGGGCTCGACTTTTTTTATGGTATCCTCTGTCGTAACATCATCATCAAAATTCTTTTCATTCAGTTGAGATACATTGTCATTGAGCAGGGTTATCTGATTCTGGAGTTCAGTGATCGTGCTGGATAGAGAATCAATTGTATCCATAGTCTGAGACAGTTCTTTTGTCTCGCTATATGCAAATCCTCCCAACCCTGCAAAAGCGAAG
>CAYRSY010000046.1:6151-11447 GCA_964427105.1 uncultured Dehalococcoidales bacterium | reverse complement strand
GCCCAACATATGCAAGAGCGTGTTATCAATATGACAACCACAAAAGATGTCTATAACATTATGGTTGATGGCATCGCTTCGGCTTTTGGCATCGATATAAAAATCACAAACAAAGAAGTGTTAGCAAGACAAACCACAATCGCTTTTAATAGGCTATTAAACAAGCCCGATGAATTAAACAAAGTTGTAAGTGGCATTATCAATGATATTTTAGATAGCCAGATTGAATATGAAGTCAAGGCAAATGAAAATCAAGTCGCTATCACGCTTAAAGATACATTGAGAAAGCATTTATCTAATCTCGGTATCAATGTCAATGAGTTCTTTAATGATAGTATCAGTATATTAAAAGACATCTTATTAGATAAGAGCAATGATAGTAAGGTTGAGAAATTACGCAATTACTATCAAAGCAAGATTCGCCTTATGGCATTACAAGTTAAAGAGTATCGCAACAAAGGTATCGAAACCATACAAGTTTTTAAGACAATCAAAAAGATAATTGAGAGATTAGAAAAGAATAAACTTCCAAGCCAAAGGGGCGATAGACAAATAGCCGAATTAGAGTTTTATCGCCAAGCAACGAGCGGCATCAAGTTTTCTAATAGTTCAAAAGGTATAAGCCCATCATCGGTTGATAGAATCATCAATGGTTTAAGAAGTTATGAACCAAAGATTATCGAAAAATTACAATGGCTCGAATATAACAAAGAGATAGAAGATGCTGTCACTTTTTTGATGGCTTCGCAAGTCGATGGCAAGTTTCCAAATCGTGCTTTGACACTCGATGAAACTCACGCCGTTCTTACCATTATGAAAAATATCGCCGCCGATATGAGAAAATTAGAAAGCAAGGCGATGGCAGAAAGAATTAAATTAACCGAGAGAGCAGACCTTGAAGCCAAGATTGTATTACAAGCCAATAAGGGTTATAAGAGTAATTTCTTGCAAAATGAGTTAGATGCCGCTTCAAGTATTGATACTATTGTCGGTCGCTATTTTGGCACGAATAGTGCTACATATAGGATTTTGTATGGCGATATGTATAAAGCGATGGACAAGCAATTACTCAAACAATGGGAGTTCTTGGGCGAATATGAGAAGTTAAAGAAACAGCACAATATCAAAGATAACCAACTAAACAAGAGAGTGGAGTTCAAAGGCGAAAAGTTATCGCTTGATTTATTGCTTGATATGTATATTCAAAGTCGCACGGAATCTGGTCTTGCCACATTACAACAAGGTGGTTATTCAATTTATGATAAAGGCAACACAACACATTTACAATTAAGCCCGCAAGACATAATCGCTCTCGAAACCATCTTGCCAAATGATATGAAAGTTTTTGGCGATAAAGTGTTGCTTGACTTATACAATGGCTCATTGCGAGAATACAAAGCCAATGTTGATGAGAGAATATTCGGTTATAAAAATGTCATAGAAGAAATCTATTACCCATCGACAAAGAGCGATACTTCTAATGCCAAGTTTAATAATGAAAATGATTTTAAGGCACTTGATCCAAGCAAAACATCATTCAATCAACATAGATTAAATGCTACCAAGATGTCGCTTCGTGGTATGGGTTTCAGTGAGAGATTTAAGGTTTACACCAATGCGATTACTAAGTATGGCGAAACGACCGAATCAATCAAAGCGTTTGAATCACTGTTAAACCAATTCACGACAAGAGCCGATGGCACAAGAGCAACCCGTTTAACGCTTATGGCAGAAGCAATACCGCATTTCAAAACATACATCGCTTATCTTCAAGACCAAATTAGTGGAAATATGGTTGATGGCACAAAGACAAAGGGCAGAATGTTTACCAATATCGTGTCATTCACTTTGGCAGGCAACTTGTCGGTTGTAATGAAACAAACGGCTTCTATTCCGTCAATTATGTTTGAAGTTAAGTTTTCATCTTGGGTAAAAGCGTTGGCTGGTGCTGGTGGCAAGATTGCTAAATATAGACAAAGCAAAGCACACTTAAAGCAAATGAGTGGTATCCTTGCTGAAAGATGGGGCGACTATAATCTTCTTAAATCAAAAGTGTTAAGCGAAAACATAAGTCAAATTGCCAAGTTCTTTGGTATTCCTATGGCAAGGATGGACGAAGCGGTTATTGTTGTTTTTGGTTATGCCGCCGCCCAATATGAAGCCGAAAGTTTGGGTTTGGGTAGGGTAGGCACGCCCGAAAACGATAAAGCCGCCATTGATATTCTTAATCGCATAGTCGCAAATACACAATCAAACGCTATTCCGATGAAGATGTCGATGAATAGGGCTGGGGCTAATGGTTTTATTCGCAAAGCACTTTCTTACTTTTCAAGTGATCTACAAAATAAAGTCAGCCAACTTAATATGCTTTTAAGTGAAGCCACAAATGCCAAGAAACAATTAGAAGTTATCGAAAAGCGAATTAGTGACAATGAGTTAGCAATAGAAGAAAACAACACCAAGTTTGATGAGTTCAAGAGAGCCCATAATATGGCGGAAGCAAGCGATAATGCTGTTGCCAAACTCGATGACGCCAACGCCAAACAATACTATTCGTTTGAACAAGAAGCCGAAAGATTGAAAAGTGAAAAGTCTGCACTCGCCGATATGAAATTGCAAAAGCAAGAAATTATCGCTGGTGGTGGTGCTGAAAAAGCGTTGAAACTCTTATTTAGTTTATTCTTGTCAGGTCTTATGATTGCAAGTATCGAACAACTTATGGCAAGAATACTTGGTCGCAAGGGGTGGAATGAAAACACGAGCAAAGACTTTGCTATCTCATTATTGCTTGAAAGCACGATAAACAACTTGCCTTATGTCAGCACGATCACAAACGCCATTCAATATAAAGCAGATGTTGGTGGTTATGATTTTACGCTACTTAATAACTTAATTGATATTTTGGGCGATATTACTAATATGGCGAAAACGGGCGATTGGGAACTTACTAAAATCTTATTATATTTAAGCGATACATTAGGCATGATGACAGGCATCCCAACCAAGAACTTATACAATATCGCTATGGGCATTTGGAAACAAGTTGGTGGTAGTGGTTTTGAAACCGATGCCATCATCAAGGGTTATGGCAGTAGTTATCTTTCGAGCGAATTAAAGAAAGCGGTTGAAGGCAACCACAAGAACAAAGCAATCGGTTATCTTGAAACCTTGCTTGCCACATATAAAGTTGGCAAAACTTCGAGTGCGATTCAAAGCGAATTGCTAACTTTGTATAGCAATGGTTTTAACGCTTTGCCTAAAAACTTTATGACTTCTTATATCGGCGACGATAGAAAGAGTGTTGAACTGACCGATAGCCAAATTAGCGTTTTTCGCAAGCATTACGAAATGGGAAATAAGGATGCTAATGATTTACTTGCCATCAATGAATACAAGACCGCCACGCAAGAGAATAGAGCCAAATCCATATCTAAACTTTATGATGCTTATTACTCGTATGCCAAAGCCAAAGCATTAAATCTTGATAAAGCCGATAGTAGATTAGCAAACTTGTTGCTTTACACCAATGGCAATGTTGATATTGCTAAATATGTCATCTATCTATCTAAACTCGGCGAGATACAAGAGAGCAAAGCCAAGAGCAAAAAAGAGTTGAGCGTCGAATATATCAATGGCTTGTCAAACTTCACGAAACCAGAGAAACTATTACTTATGGTATTAAATGGATATTCCGTTGGCGAAAAATTACAAAATCAAGTATTATCTTACTTGTCGGCAAAGGGTATGAGTAGAGCAAACGCTATGACATTCTTAAATATCGACAAATAGGTTTTGAAATGTTTTTCCCCTATTTTTCCCCTATTTTTCCCCCGACAAAATGAAAAGTGCCATTTTATCGGCACAATTCTATGGGCAGTCTAATTCCATAGGGCTATATACTATATTTCATATTATTACAATTTATTACAAAGTGTGGTATTTATCGCACTTTTTTATATATGCCCATTTCATTAGATTTCACAATATTTCACTTAATTTCAACTTTTATGCGATATTTTTCCCCCAAAAACCTATGCTTGGTGTCTTTTAATACGAGCAAGCAATTCATCTTCACTCTCATCGGTATTGTGTAAACCATAAGTATTGAGAAACATTTGGGGTTTATGCCCTAATCGTTTGGCGGCGGCTTCAATATCTTGGGCGGTTTCACAAGCACTTGCCAACATAGTGGCGGCGGTATGTCTAATTCCGTGTGGCACATTTCTTCTTACGCCAGCGAGTTTGATATATTTTTCTAATTTTGTGCGAAAGTTGCTTCTTGACATTGGATAATTGCGAGAAACACTAAATAGGTATTCATTATCTTTGATTCCAAGCGTATCAATATATTCGCTTAATAAATTAGCGGTGTAATCATCAAGTTTTATCGACCGATAACTATCGTGAGTTTTTAATCTTTCCGTCAGCACTTGTTTTGAGCCAGCAATCTCTCTTACTTGTTGGTCTATGATTATCTTTTTCGTGTTGCGATTAAAACTTCTCGGCATTAACGCAAGAAACTCGCCAAGACGGGGCGAAGTAAAGAAAAACAAGTGAAACATCACATAGTCGGCACTTTGCTTGTCTATCACGCTAAAAAAGGCATTTTGTTCGGCAATCGTCCACGCCACTCTCTCGGTCTTGGGTTTTGATATATATTTAATAGGGTATAGGCACACATCACAATCTTGATATACAACAGCGTCAATATATTTATGCATATAAGCGAACTTCAAAATGTCTTTAATGCGAGTGATGACTTTGGCTTTGCGATTGTTTGTTTGTCGATTATCATTAACCAAAGCAACATACCAATTATTAAAACTCTCTTTTTCAAACACTTCTTTGAGTAATTTGCCACCGAAATAAGGCAATAAATACACGCTATATAAACTCTCATCGTTTCTTTGCGTCAAGACATCAACCATGATTCTTCGCATTTCGATATATCTTTTAAGCAGATCATTAAAAGTTATGACCTTGCAATGTGCTTGTTTGCTTGCGATAAACTCATCTCTCGCTCTTTCATAGTCGCTTTTAGCAGATGATAAGGTAGCATAACCAGACCTTTTGAAGTGTCGGAAAATGCCGTCAACCTTGACTTTGGTATCAATCTTCCAAGTGCCATCTTGACATTGGGCAAATACGCCTTTGGATTTTGTTTTCATATCGGTATCCCTTCTTTCTTTTTGCGAGCAACTATCGAGATGATAAAATTGCTATTTTCTTTGTTAATTTATTTGAATATATATTCCCTTATGAAATTGATGGTCTTATCTATCTCATCGCTTGTCAT
>CAYRSY010000046.1:0-6051 GCA_964427105.1 uncultured Dehalococcoidales bacterium | reverse complement strand
GTTTCTATTTGTGAAATCACAGCATTGCTTATGCCAGAATATTTAGCCAATTCTCGTAGCGTGATGTTTTCTCTTTTCCTTAATAATTTAAGACGATTCATAATGTTCGCCTCCTGATTGAATGATAACAAATTGCGAAATAAAAGCAAATAAAATTAACAAATAAGAAAATGCTTACAAATTGAAAACAAAATACTTGACAAGAAAATTGATGTGTTTTAACATAAAGACACAACGAGGAAAAGCAATGAACAAAACACAATTTATAAACCGTAATAAACTTCGTGGAGCGATTGCCGAAAGCGGCATGACACCGGCCAAACTTGCCGGTATATTAGGAATTACAAGACAATCCGTTTATTCAAAACTTAAAGGAACACCATTTAACGAAAACGAGATTGCAACATTAAAAGAATTATTCGGTTTAGGTATTTTTCTTTTATAAAAGCAAGATTACAAAATGAAATCAAAATTACAAGCCAAGTATCAAATGCTGACGAGTGTTAGTTGGACTTATAAAGACATAATGTCCTACTTTCCCCATATTAAAAGCAAGACAACGGCGATCAAGATTAAAAATCGTGCCATTCAAGAGTGCGATGGCAAAGTCAAGTTTGGCGATAATCTCGTTCTAACTGATAGCGTCTTACAACTAATGGGAACGAGCCGAGAGAGAGAAATTGAAATCATAGCGAAAGCAATAAAGGAATTAGGCAATGGCGAATTATAGACAAGAACTTCATATTCGCAAGGGCGAATGGCTCGCTCATCGTGTTATCGGTGGAAGTTTTGCGGCGGCTGTTGTCAATAAATCAAAGTGGTTTACTCCAAACGATGTGTATAATGAATTAGCACTCGGTAAGAAAAAAAGAATACCTGAAAACGAGCGAATGGTCGAGGGCGTAAAGTCCGAAAACGCCATCAGGCAACTTTTTACTCTCGACTATAAAAAAGAGTATTCGGTAATCAACCCACCAACAAAGGGCTATTGGCTTTTTAGACGCACCGACAAGGAATATATCACTTGCACCCCCGATGGTTTGCTCACGGACTTAAAAACGGGCAAATTGGGTGGTTTAGAGATTAAGAATGTCGAGATGATTAAGCGTGATGTTCGTGATTTATGGGAAAACAATACTTTACCAGACCAATACTACTATCAATGCTTACATTATTTCGTGGCAATAACGGACTTAGAGTTTGTCTGTCTTTTCGCCCACCTTAAATACTTTGTTTATGATGACGAAAGCAAGAAATGGGTATTCGATCACGCAGTCGATAAACCATATTGGATATATAAAAAAGATGTCATCGCTCATATCGAGTTTTTAGAAAAAAAAGAAACCGAGTTTTATGAGCATCACATACAAGCCAAAAGACGACCAAAAATCGTCATTTCATTCTAATCAAAGGAGGTATATGAATGGAAGAAAAAGAAGTTAAGTTTGAACTTGAAGTCGTAAGCGACAAAGAAAGGGGCGTCCTTAAATTAGGCGATTATGAAAAGTCGCTTGAAACCGCTAACGCAATCTTGGCAAACAATCCCGTGTTCGTTATCAATGATGATAATGACAAAAAGATTGCCAAAGACACAAGGGCAAGACTTAACAAAGTTGCTGAACAAGTCAATCGTGTTCGCATTGATAGCATTGACGAGTTCACAAAAGAGTTTGCTAATCAATGCAAAGAAATCGCCGACAAGTTCAAAACCAGAGCAAATGAGTTTGGCGAAGTTATCAAGCCATACGAAGAAGCCCAAAAGGTAATCGCTGGCGAAATCGTGTCAAAACCAAAAGTCATCACTTGCGTAGTTAAGTTCTATGACGAAAAGATTTTGAAGAAGTTAGCCGACTTCTGCACGAAAAACGGCTGCGAATTGGCTGTCAAATAAGGAGGAAAAATACATGGCAGAAGAAAACAAAGTAGTCATCAAGTCCGCTAAACAAGAAGTGGCGGCGGCTATTAGCAACACCACGATTGCCGATAGCATTTTATCATCGTTTAGTAAGTTAGTTTCGCAAGACCAACTACACTTCCCACAAGGGTATGCGTTAGGCAACCAATTAAAACTAATGTATCTCTCGCTTATGCAAAACGCCGTTATTGGCAAAGCCACACCGCAAAGCATTGGCGAGGCGTTAAGTGAAGCGACTTTGCAAGGTCTTGAAATTGACAAAAAGCAACTCTACTTCATAGTGTATGGCGATAAATTAACAATGTTTCGCTCCTACTATGGCGATGTTGCCGTAGCGAAAAGGACGGGGCTCGTAAAGGACATTCGTGCTCGTGTTATTTATCAAGATGAACCATACGAACTTGAAACCAACGAAGATGGCGAAGTAGAAGTCAAAAATCATAAAGCAATCTTGGGCTCATTCGATAAGGACATTGTTGGAGTTTATGCTTGGGCAGACCTGCCAAACGGCAAACGACTTTATACAATCATGACTTGGAATGAAGTTCAAGCAAATTGGCGGAAGTCAAAAACCAATCAAGGCGTTCATAAAGAGTTCCCACAAGAGATGGCAAAAAGAACTGCCATTCGGCGTTTGGTAAAAATGATATTTAATACTGCACCAACATTATCGAGCGAAGCAAGCACCATCATCGCTTCATTCAATCGCACAACCGAAGAAGAATATGACAATAAGTTAAGTGGCAATATCAAAAACGGCGTAGCGAATACGATCGACATTGAAGAACTCGAAGAAAACCCTGTTGTTTTGGAAGCAAAGACAGAGCCCGTTAAAGAAGAATCGCCAAAACAAGAAAAGAAAGAAAAAGACTTGTTCGTTGATAGTAATGGACAAGCAAAACTATTTTAGAAGAAAGCATCGTGTGGGGGTTGAAATATACCCCCTACGAGAAAGGTAGATATGGACAATTCAAACAAGAAAAAGAGATACTATTGGTTTAAGTTAAAACTCTCTTTTCTTACAAGCGAAAAAGTAGATATATTGATGAGCCAAAAGAATGGTGCGTCTTATATCGTTATCTATCAGATACTTTGCTTGAAAACGCTTAATACACAAGGCGAGTTAGCAACCCATATTAACGAAATAAATATGGCGTGGAACGATGAAAAAATCCAACGGGAATGTAAGTGGTTTGATATAGACACTATCCGTATAGCCAAAGGACTTTTTCTACAACTCGGTTTGTTAGTAGCGAACGATAATGGCGGCTTACAAATTAAAGACCATCGAGAATTGATCGGTTATGAGTCAGGAAGTGCGATTGACACACGCCGTTATCGAGAGAAAAAAGCCAAAGAAATCTCCTTAAAATAGGGCAATATACGATGTGTATTCCAATGTGTATTAAGAGTATAGAGTTTAGAGAATAGAGTATAGAGTTAAGAAGTTATACTTATATAGAAAGGATACTTATATATGGAAATAACCTATTCAAATAATCAATCGTCGAGTCATAAAGAAATCAAAGAATACTTACTTGGTATATTACCCAATGTAGATAGAATGGACTTCGAAACGACGATGAATGAGATGTTGTTAAAAGCATCTTCGATAAAAAAAATTGACAAAGACCAAGTGATCAAGTGGTTAAAAACTCTTGATTTTACGACAATTAAAAACCCGTTGGCGTATCTCACAAAAGCGTTTCCTAATCAATTTAATAAAGGACTATTCGACGCTAAATTAAGCAACAAGCCAACTGTGGATTCAACTTCGTTATTCGATAGTTTAAGGGCAAGCGGCATAAGAGTATTGCCCGAAGATACGATTTATATCGACATTATGCTTAACACATTATTAGAGTTTGATTTTAGTATCAAAGAGATAAAAGAATTAAATCATAGCGTTGTTGAGCACATGAAGAAAAAAAACTGCAACATTTCAACCGATTTTATTGAATACTACAAAAAATCTCGAAAATTGAAAAACAAAACCGATTATTGGACAAAAGTCGAGATGAAAGCCAAGCAGGAAGAAGCCGACCTCAATTACATACTAAAAGGTTTAGAGCATCTCGACTTGCTTATTAAATGAAAGGAGCAAAATAATGGAAAACTTTATTATTACAATAACGCCTCAACAATGGGAGTTGTATGACCTCATCAAGCACAATTCATTAGTGGAACATCGCAAGACCACTCAAAAAGAGATTTGCGATACATTCCCTAACGCTTATCTCTATGTCGATAGGGAAAACTCAACTGACAAATGCACTCAAATATGGGTTGACATCCAAGCAATCAATGAAAGTCCAAATCTCGAAAAGTTTATCATTACCGAAAGATATGAGTATTGGATTGGCTCGGAGCGAGAGTGTAAACGATACTTAAAGCGGTTATGGAACTCAATTAGCCCACGCCTTTTAAGGTTTCAAAATGTTGTTCGCAAAATGAAAGCAGATGGGCAAGGAAAACTTATAGGTGCAAGCAACTTACCGATTGATGACGATTCAAAAGCAAGAAGGTTTGTCGAAGCATTTAATGAATATGATGTCGAGATGAAAAAGGAGCAAAACGATGGTTGAACGCAAATATGCACCATGTAAAAATTGCCCAAATCGTAAAATCGGTTGTCATGGCAAATGCGAAAAATATCTTGATTATGTCAAAGAAAACAAAAAGTGGATCAATCAAAAAAATCATCAAAAGTGGCTCAATAGCATTTATTACACCAGCCCAGCACGGAGGAAACGCAATGGCTAAAAGTTATTCATTCAAAACGAGAGTGGTTGTCATCAATAAGTATGGCGTCGCAACACAAACCAAAATTATTGACAAGAGTTTGCCAGAAATCATTAAGGCACTTGGTATTGAACTTGTCAAACCTTTGGAACTTGACGATTTAGTCGAAATCGGTGGCGATCAAGTTAAAGACGATTAGAGGGCTATATGGCAATCTTCAACGAGTTTAGATTTATTGGTCTATGCTATGGCGACGCAAAAGCCGAGATTATCGACACAGAAAAACGCCATCGCACGACATTCACGCTCGTCAGTAAGAGCAGTGCTAACAAAAATAAGAAAGTATATATCCCAATGCTCGCTTATGGATATTTGGCAAGTAGGGCGGCGATATTCTGCCGAAACGGGAACTTGGTGGCGGTCAATGGCGAAATTACATCAACCGAGTTCTTCAATCGTATTGAGGGATCATCACAAATACAACTCTACTTCCTTGTTAGTGAAATTATGCTTATCACAAAGCCATATAAGAAGCAACTAACCGACAAAGATTATCAAACAATTATCGAATTATACGATTTAGAGAAAGGCAACAAATGAAAATTACATTCACAATTCACGGCGAGCCAATGGGCAAGCAAAGACCAAAAGCAACCGCTATCGGCGGACACGCAAGAGTTTATACGCCTAAAAACACGGTGCAATACGAAAGCAAGGTTATTAGTGCTTATAAAGAAATCTATGGCGATAACATTGCTTTTCCTAATCCAGATGAAGAAGTATATGCGACCATCATCGCTAACTTTCAATTACAAAAAACGCACTATGGTAAAAAAGGAATTAACCAAAAAGGGCTTGATAAATTAAGTGGCAAAGTAAATCCAACAAAAGCCCCTGATTGCGACAATGTAGCCAAAATATGCCTCGATGCCCTAAACGGCTTGGCTTATCACGACGATTCGCAAATCACGGCTCTATTAGTGCTGAAATGCTATGCCGAGCAACCAAGCGTCCAAATATCGCTTGAAAGCAGAGCAAAGGAGTGATTATGAAAACCACAAAAACAATTTACGAACACGATGGCTATTTATTCGAAGATTATGACCTTTTAGAAGAATATGTCGCTAATTTAACCGGTGGCGAATATAACAATGCCGACCCGTATGATACGCCAGCGTTTTATGAGGAAATCAGCAAAGTAGAACAAATAGAAGTCGAATATAAGTCGAGCGGTAGCAATGGAGATTTTATTGACGCAATCACGCCGATTTTATCGACCATTAGTGTCTTGGCTCATACCACACGAAATAAACAGCACCTCAATAACCTCATCAAAGACTTACAAATTATGGTTAATCGCCACGCCAAATAAAGTTTAGTATGCGTTCGAGGTT
>CAYRSY010000045.1:0-11464 GCA_964427105.1 uncultured Dehalococcoidales bacterium | reverse complement strand
GCGCACCTGAATGGGGTTCAGGTGGTCGGAGGTTCAAATCCTCTCACCCCGATTACGCACAACTCAGGCACGAATCTTCTTCCCTTTTTAGTTGACAATAATGTTTTTTGGTGCCATTTTGGCAACACTTTATGTAATGTTCCCGACAGCGGCTTCCTCCAGTCTATCTGCGATACCAAAATCGCCCTAAACCTCACCGACCGTTCTCTGGCTTCTATTCTCAACATTTCGCCATCATAACTAAGCCGCTTCTTATCTGAAAAGCGGAGCCTTACACCTGCATTCCGCGCTCATATTGAAGATGTTTTCGCTCAGCAAATCAGCTATGGAAATTTTTCAACCCCCATTTTCGCATTACTTGGTACGAGGAATAATAAACGCACGGCAGACGATAACAGCCTCCAAGCCAGGATTGAGGAGTTTCTTGTCTCAACACAGGTGGAAGGGAAAGCTGTTAAAACCCTTGACTTTTACAGGGATAACTTACGGCGCGTTAATTGGTTTTTCGCCACGAACAATATCCCCATGTTCAGCTAGTAGTTATTCTTTGGGATTAAGGTCCGGTCATTCCCATGCCCAACCCATTGTGCCTAGTAGCTCTAGGCAGTAAAGAAAGGCTGTTGCCCTGTTTCTTTCAGGCTTTCGATTTTATTTGTCCTGTGATTTTGTTGCGGAATATTGCAAGCAATAAACAAGCCAGTCCGGCAGCGTAGGCTAAGTAATAACCGGTTTGAAAGCTCGTTTGCCTTATAGACTCCTCTATAATTATTTCCCCCTGCAAGGGTACGACGTGGGCACTGGTACGGGCTATCATTATTATTATACAAACTATGGCATAACCAATATATACTGAGCCTGTTATGCCCAGTAGCCACCTGCCTTTATTACCCCTGAGGAAAGCGCTTATCGCTATCAATCCCAAGCTGACCCCCATATAAACCCATGCCAGCATAACCTGATTTGCCGGCGTTATATCCTCCCTGAAGTACTCCCGGGCAAAATTGTCAGGTATTCCGTGCTGATAAATTAAAACTTCAAAATAGTCGATTCCGCTTTCTGCATGGCCAAGTATTTGAACACTTGCCTTCCACCAGGGCATTATGGCTGAAATAAGCATGATTGCCGCGGCCGCAAAAACCAGTAGTCTAAACAACCATAATCTTATAGTAATCATGCTGCTCCTCCTTATACATTTATTAAGATTATAGCATTCAAAAATTCGAAAATTACAAGCTCAGACGGCAGGTGCAATTTACTCAGCCGTAATACGGCAGCTTGCCCGCCGCTTCAAGTTTATCGGCCAGTTCTTTTTTCCCCATATCTTCCAGCTTGCCGCGGGTGACTACGTTCAGCTTAAGTAGCTTTTCAGGCAATTGCTGGCAGTAGCTGCACTTGTGACACTCTTTGTCGCAGGTGGTTATATGACTGAAAAAGCCGCTCTCCCCCAGTTCGGCATTATCGATGTATGCCCCATAGGTTATACCGAATGCGTGCAGGCTGCTGCATATTATATCTATCAGATTACCCTCGTAGTGCTGGCTCATATAGGCGCTGGCAGCCCGCAACACATGGCTGTCGGACCTGGCGCGACCGACCATCTTGAAGGAAGTGGTAATGTCCTTATAGGCTTCTAAATCCTCAGGCCTTATCCAGCCTGACTTGAATATCTGGGAGTGATCTTTCTGTGTCACCGTCATGCAGTGCTCGAAAAAATCCTTGCCCTCCATGGTCGAATGTTCCAGCTCTTTGGACCAATGGGAGACGAAGTTGAAGTGGAACTTACGAAAAACACAATTACGCAGGCAACCTTCGTTCAGCATAATTTTAATTCTAGCCCCGGTGGCCTTCTTGATCTCCTTAAGGAGATCGATGTGCCGGTTTATATCGGCGGCGGGGGTGATGGTGTCGGCTCCAAACTCGCGTACCAGCACAGCCCTCTTTACAGAATCTACATCGCTAAGTACAGAAGCACAGACTTCCATTTCAGGCAGCTTCTGTTTAACCAGCCCGATATAGATTGGATTGGCGATGGTAACTGCCTCTACCCCCTGCTCGCGGTACATCGTCTTCAAGAAAGACAATAAGGAGTTCTTTTTAGCAGATGAATACCAGTCGGCTCCTTGGCAGGTTGTATTGAGCACCAGATTTACCCTGATACCCTTTCTATGTATCAGTCCGACAACCTTTAGGAATCTGTCGATATTGGTACCCGGCATTATTCTTCCCGAGCCCGAATACTCCTGCGGGCCGGAAAGATAGATCTCTGAAATGCGATTCCCACCAAGGCCCTGCAGTTTAAAAAGCTCTTCCAGCGTATTGAGATCGCCATTGTAGGGCATTG
Source organism: uncultured Dehalococcoidales bacterium (assembly GCA_964427105.1). Taxonomy (GTDB): domain Bacteria; phylum Chloroflexota; class Dehalococcoidia; order Dehalococcoidales; family UBA1222; genus SURF-27. The sequence goes on along the minus strand of CAYRSY010000045.1, from coordinate 9,123 downwards.
ATAAATCAAGACCGGGCATATCAAATACTACCTCGAAGAAAAACTATACTTTCTCTCAAGACTTTCAGTTGCTTGGATTTTGTATTAACCATGAGAAGCCAGCATATCGACATACTGCTCAAGCCGGCTGACATCCAGGCCGATGTTAGCAATCTGGATTCCTTTTATGCCCTTTTCTTCACCCTCCTGGGTTGAAAGACTGTTCAGCACCTTATCGAATTCCAGCTTCTTGGTTACCTCTTCGGGAACCTCCGGCCTGGAGGCAATATGCAATCCCAGCTTCGGATTGAGAAAATTCTGGGTGAACTGTAACATCTGCCAGTCTTTCCTCGTGTCATACCAGTCATCAGACTCACGGCAGATCAGCGCCAGCTCGGGCCGGGCAATCTTTTTATTATCCCTAACCAGAGCAATATCCTCCAGTTTGTCGCTGGTGCTGACAAGCACCAGTTCAGGCATCAACGGCTCTTGGCCTATATCAATCCACTCTACGTTTTTACTGGCATTATTGGCAGTCCAGGTTGCATGACCGGGCTCCGCCTTGAGGGCAACCCATCGGTTTATTCTGGTAGAACGTATCATGATATCGGGAATTACAAATATATCGCTAGAACTAGGGTAGTGGTGCAGTGATATTATGTTAGTCTCCTCCGGTTCTCTCACCGGCGCTACTTCATTATCCAATACCTGCACAATAGACTGCGAAGATTTACCGACAGTAATATCAACGGTATAGAATTTCTCTGGTTTCAACAGATTGGCCAGAGATATAACCAACCAGTATTGATAGCTCAGGGCTGATAGTTCCTTGTTACGAGAAGGGATAATTCTACGACACTGGCTGGCAAACTGCTCGATACTAATTTTTTCCTTAAGAAGGTCATATAGGGTGTCATATAGCTCCCGCCGCAATCCGTCTACCGGATCAGCAATAAACCACTGTACGTTGGGAGGCAATTTTATCTCAGATAAAGCCGGGTTTTTTCTAATCTCCTCTTCCGCCCTCAGATAGCTCTGGCAAAGAGGCTTTGCCCGTTCAAGTAGTTCCGGAAACTCCTCTTCCACAAAGGCTGATATGGTTAAATAAAATCTGCGTAAGAACTCCGGCTTGTATTCTCGCGGAATTGCAACATATTCCTGCCCCAGCTCATTCCGCCCAATCTCAACCTTCGGGTTTTTAACCACGAAATCCTTCAGATCCTCATATCTATCACACCATTTGTCTGACATATTTATCCTTTCAAAACATAGTATCATATGGTATATGGCGGTCACAATATAGTATATGGCAGTCACAACTGCCAACCGATAGCCATATGGATGGCTCACCCGTGCTATATAAGCGTTTTTGCCGACGATAGGCTTGGGGGAGCGGGAGATGTGTCTAACCCCCCAAGCCTATCTTGACTCACTTGCGTTTACCTTTTCCGGTTATTCATTGCTAAAACCAGAATCTGCTATGCACAGGCAAGTATAGTCTTCTTAACCATTGCCTTGGCAACCTGAATCTTCCATTTGTTGCCGGGATTCGATCCATTTTCGGGCATAGCCATAGCCGTTGAAACACCTGCGGTAGCAGCAGCTTCCGCAGCAGCGTCGTTAATAGTTTTGCCTTTGATGGATTCTTCTGCCTTGGTAACGCTGTAAGGCATATTGTACACGGCGTTCAGGCAGATCTTGGCCTCGCCGCCGCCGATGGCCGCTGCGCAGTTGACCACAGGGAAATCAATAGAGGCTCTCTGTGCATACTTCATGAAAGCGGTCTTGACCCCTGATGCGGGCGCAGGCACCTGTATCTCTGTAACGATCTCATCCGCTTCAAGTGCGGTTGAGCCCGGAACAGCTACTTTCCAGAAATCAGCGGCGTTGATGGTCTTCTTGTTGGTGACAATTTTGGCGCCAAGAACTACCAGCGCAGGAGCGGTATCGGAAGGATTGACGGCTAAACAGGCTGATACTGCGCCGAAGATGGAATGATACCTGTTGTCACCCGCCATGGCGAAGCACATATTGCCACCCTTGCGGATGCAGTCGAACCTGTTGTTGGGCTTGCGGAAATACCAGCATCGATTCACCTGGCAGATATTACCCCCGATGGTTCCGCTTTCCCTTATATGGGGTGAAGCTGTCTTGAGGGCTGCTTCTGCCAGCGCCGCCCACTTTGCCTTGACTACCGAGCTCTTGGCGATGTCCTCGAGCCGGGTGCAGGCGCCGATTTTCAGGGTTCCGCCGTCTTCCTTTATGTAGTCCAGGCTGGGGCTGATAGTCTTAAGGTTAACGATGACGTCCGGGGACATATTGTCGGGTAAGCAATAGAATCTCAGCGTGCCGATTAAGTCGGTACCACCACCGATAACCGCTGCCTTGCCACCCTTCAAAGCACTGACAGCCTCGTCAATCGTGGTTGCGTTTATATGGGTAAATTCTCTCATCTCATAACCTCCTATATCTTCCCCAACGCCTTGAGGACCTTGTCTGGAGTTAACGGGAACCTGGATACCCATTTGCCGGTGGCGTTCCAGAAGGCGGATTGCAAGATTGTAGAATTGGTTGCAGCCAGACTTTCGCTACAGCCGTTGAGGCCGTAAGGTCCGTACGACATCCCAGTCTCAATTAGATTACAGCTGAAAGGCCCGGGCATATCGTTAAAACTGAACCACTTGTAGTCAATGAGGTTGGTGTTAAGCCTGACGCCGGTGGCCGGGTCGTAGACTTCAGCCTCATTCCGGTTGTGGCTAACGCCCATAACGCTGCCGCCATACTGCTGGCCATTAAGCGTCTCAGGGCTTACTATCTTGCCAACATCATTAACGTCACAGAGGTCTTTTAGGATGATTTCTCCGGTTTCCGGGTTTACTTCGATTTCTATGAAAGAGCACTGCCTCGTCAGATAACTGATAGCCCAGGGATGTCTCGTAAGAGTATACGGGGCGACGATGGCTTCATATTGAACCGTTTGATACCTCTCCGCCTCATTGAAGGTCTTTTTGTTATCCGGGTTGGCCTTTTCGAAGATCGTGCTTTCGCTGGTATCCAGTTTATCGGGAGTAAGTCCCGGAAAGAGAGGGTCACAATCAAGTCTGCCTCGTGCGCAGCACCTTTCCAGTAGCATCTTTTTGGCCCTGCGGGCAGCTTCGAGCGCAATCACGGACGTTCTTATAAAACCAGCGGAGCCTTCACCATAAGCCGAGTCCTGGCCGACATCATCGAAAGACCTGTACTCGATGTCGTCGTATTTGGCGCCCAGCTCATCAGCAATTATCTGGCAGATGGATGATGCATGGTTCCAGCCACCGTCTGCGTGGCGAGCCAGGTACCTGACAAGACCATTACCACGCTGGATAGCTACAGTGCCCTGGAAATTTGAAAGGTACGTATTCGGATCAGGAGACCAGGCTACACACCACGTGAAACCGACGCCGTGATAGTTGCCGTTGGGCAGAATCTTGGCTCCGGGTGCGTGATACTTGGCATCCCAGCCAAACTTCTGCTTGCCGAGGGTTATCACTTCCTTGAGACTGTCCCTTTCAGGCATGCCTTGAGGTTTCTTGACGTTCTCCATCACCCAGTCCATGTCTTCCCCATCGCAGCCGTCGTTTAAAAGCGCTATGTCGGTGGGATCCAGACCGGTTTCGGCCGCCACTTTGGCAAAAAAGTTGTTCATCAGGCCGACTGAGCGCATGCCGTGCCGGTAGCAGACATTTCCCGCTCTGTTGAAATGTGGGCACCAGTGCATACCATTAAAGTTTTTGATTTTGGTGCCTTCGAACATCTTGGCATTGAATTCGGGTGCTGCCGAGATGACAAGCTGCTGGCAGGCATTGATGGTGCCGTCCATGTTAAAGCCGCACTTTAGATAATAGACACCATTCTCATAGCTGCGATTGTGCCAGTACATCTGGTCAAACAGGAATTTAACCGGTTTGCCGGTCTTCTGGGCGCAAATGGCTGCCAGCATGGGGAAGCTCTTGTAGCCGCCCGGGAATATCCAGTTGGCAAAGCCGAACTGGGCGCCCTGCCATACGCCATGTACATTGATCTTTAGCCAGTTACCGAAGTATGCTTGGAGGAATTGTTGCGTGTTAATAGGTACCTGGTTATGAACCCAGATATCCAGATATTCACCCCGGAATACGGCTACGCAGCCGCCAGGTTCTGCAGCCGCCGGAGACTCTTCCTCTTCACTCCACACCCACTCTACAACCTTGTCGGAAGCGTCAAACCCCGCCTGGACATCACCCTTAACATCTCTGCTACCCGATTCTCTCGTGTCAATCCTCATGTTGGTATCGGGATTTACTTCGGGCTCAATGATGGTTGCACCTGGTTCAAGGGCTTTCTCGGGATCAACGTAGAAAGGCAATACATCCCATTCTATTTTGGCTAGCCTCAAGGCTTCGTCGCATATGTTTTCGGTATCGGCTACCACGGCAAAACCCATCCTGTTGCCTTCGAAATAGCCCTGTTGCCCCAGGAGGTCGTCCCACTGGGCACCCCATCCATAGCTAGCCGCACCACGCTGCCATTTGTGGTCTGTCCACCAGATGTCGTCATACCTTAGTACATACCTTACTCCGGGGTAGGCTTCGACTGCACTGGTATCCAGACTCTTGATTTTGGCGTTGGCATAAGGGCACACAAACGGTTTTGCAATCAGCATACCGGGGAAGCTTATGTCTCTGGTGTATAACCCCGTGCCAGCAGCCTTTTCGTAGCCGTCCTTGCGCCTTAGGCCTTCTTTGCCAATGTAGTTGTACGTATCTCTCGTCTGATATAATGGCATGTTACATACCTCCTAACTGCGCAGCTGCTTCCTGAACTGCCGGAATATGCTGTATATAGGTAGCGCAACGACACAGATTGCCAGCCAGCGCCTCTCTTATGTCTGCTTCCGTCGGATTTGGGTTATGGTCTAGCAGCGCTTTAGACGTACATATGAAACCGGGAGTGCAATAGCCGCACTGCATGCAGTGATACTTGATATAACTCTCCAGGAGCGGGTGCTTGGCTTTGGCAATCCCCTCGGATGTCTCTATGACCGCACCTTCGCATTCGCAGGCCAGGGTCATGCAGGATAGAATTGGCCTGCCGTCCATGATAACGGTACAGGTACCGCAGGCACCATAACCATAGCACATGTCCTTTATTGAGATCAGTCCAAGCTGTTCGCGCAGAACAACACGCAGTGTATCCCATGGAGCAACCTTTAGAGTGTACTGTTCCCCGTTAACGGTAAAACTGACGGTTGGAGTCGCCGCTGACACCTCAACAATCTTGGTCACAGGCGGAGAGGTAACGGTAACGGTGGAAGTGCCGCCGGTTGCTGTTTTGGTGGTAGTGACAGTTGTGGTTTTAGTAACGGTACTGCCATCGCCATCACCACTGCAGGCAGTCATGACCGCCATAGTACCTATAGTCGCTCCCCCGACTATCAATCCAGCATCTTTAAGAAATTCTCTTCGGGATATCTGAACGCTTCGCTCTTTTTCTTCTTCCATTTTTCACTCCTTCTTTAAGTTGGATTACAGAAGAACCATTTTGATAATATTTGCTGCTTCACCTCCTATTCTCCGGATATTCCACAATCATATGCAGATTTTTGCGGGTCTTGCCTTCGAATATTTCCGTCACTGTTACATAGCAAGAAGCTCATCTTCTGCATAAGGATTGTTCGCTGGCCTTAGAGGAAACTTTTTGTTGTAAATTGATTGTCGGATGGCTGCTTTTTAAGTTATGTGTTCTTTCCCATAAGCTGACAAGTTCACATAGAAAACCGTCATAGCATTGCCCTGTAGCACGAGATTTATCCAACCTGGCTTTGGTGTGTTTGCTTATGGCAACTGTAGTTCGAGGGCTGGTATTATCCATATCACTACCTGATAAAATCATGGTGTACGGGCTTTCCCGGCCCGCAGAGTGAACTGCCTATTTTGTATCTTTCCCAGTATTCAACCAAGTCATTAATAAAGCCGTTATAGCACTGGCCGGGGGCACGGATATTATCTATTCTTTTCTTCGTATCTTTCTGCAAAGCAATTGTGGTATGAATTGCAGGTAGACGGGTGGTGGATGAATCGAGCTTTTCTTTAATTCCCTGTTCCATAGGTTTACTGCCTCCTGTTTAATTCGATCACTAGATTCCACCAAAAACTCGTTTACTGGGATGTCTTACTGCCTATGAAGGTATAGCCCTATATCTAATACTCTGGCATTGGCATATCATTTTGCTCCTTAGCTACCCCGTATGGTCTAACAATTCAGTATTTTGCAGGCGTGATTTATCCCACAAATCCATTAACTGACAAAGAAAACCATCATAACTCTGACCGAGTGCGCGGCCTTTATCAAGCCTGTTTTTGGTTGTGCTGTGAAGACCTATAGTGCTGCGCGGAGTCTTGTGCTGGTCAACAACTGCTGGTTTGGTATGCATTGCAGCGTACCTCCACAAATGCTAGCGCGGGAAATAGGGGAGTTAAGCAATACCATGAACTGTCATACAATCCTGTGCTGTAATATACACTGCCACTAAGAAATTGTATGCAGGGAATGGGTTCAAAATGGTATAGAGGAAAACACCCGGTTTTTACTGGGGTAAAGGCCTTATGGCGAACGAAGTTAGGATATTAAACAAGGCCATGCTGATGGGCAAAGGTTATTAAGTCAACACTTCTTTTAAGGTTAAGCTTCGCCAGGATACGGGAGCGATAGTTTTCAACAGTCTTCTCGCTGAGCCCTAGTGTAACTGCGGCCTCTCTCATCTTTTTACCTTGAGCGATCAAAGTAAATACCTGGAGTTCCCTATCCGTTAAGTTTTCCAAGGGTTCTAAATGCCCATTTGAATGAAGCAGCTGTTTCATGATGATATCTTTAATAGCTGGAGGCAGAAAGATGTTCCCCTTAGCTACAGCACAAACAGCCTCATGTAGCTCCGAGGAAGAGGTCCGTTTGGTGATGTAACCCAATGCGCCGGCATGCATAAGGCGTATGGCATACTGCTCTTCAGTATGTACACTGAGAATGAGAATTTTAGCACTTGCATCAAGTGCTTTTATCTGCTTGCATGCATCAATACCATCCATCACTGGCATGGAAATATCTAATACAACGACATCTGGGAGCACGCGTCGGAATTCGGATACTGCTTCGATACCATCCGCAGCTTCAGCTATGATTTCGATGTCCCCAGCTTTTTCAAGGAGATCCTTTACACCAGCCCGAACCAGATTGTGATCATCAGCCAGCAGTACTCTTATCATTTTTTTGTCTCTCCTTAGGACGAGATAATTCCTTTATACACAAAGGAAAGGAAGCAGTGATACGAGTGCCACGCTTGGAACGGGTTCGTATAGTGAGATTACCGCCGGCCAGGGATGCCCTTTCCTGCATGCCGAGCAGCCCCAGCGATGAACTGCTATCAATTGCCTTCACATTGATGCCGATGCCGTTATCTACTATAGAAACGACCAGTTTTCCTCTTTTAATGAATAAATCAATGACTATACCATCGGCCTTGGAGTGTCTGAATACGTTTAACATTGCTTCCTGAAGTATGCGATAGGCTTCAATAGAGATCTCTTTACTTATCGATACTTCTATAGCTTTAACATTCATATTCACTTTACATGGGATGCCCATGTGTTGTTCAAAGTTTTTGACGTACCACTGAATCGCGCCGAGTAATCCTAACTCGTCAAGCATCTTCGGCCTGAGGCGGGTTGATATGTCGCGCACGCTATTGAGAAGAGTATCTACCCTCTCGATCATACCATCTAGTTGCTCGTACAGACTTGATTCCCGGACTCTTTCTTTAAGAGATACAGCATCGAACCTAATGACTATCAATCCTTGAGCCAGTTCATCATGCAACTCACGTGCTATTCCCACCCGTTCTTCCTCTGCGGTTTTTATCATGCGTCTGGATAGCAATCTCAAGCGAGACTCAGAATTCTTAATACGCCGCTGAATTTGCTTGAGTAGGGTAATATCCAAAAGCGAAACTACGTGCAGGTTGGTTTGAGGTATAGAACTGGCAGTCACAAAAACATCTTTTCTTTCACCCTTAATGTCTACAATCTTGGCTTCGTATGTTTTTGGCAACGAAGCAGGTACAACCAGTGTGCGACGGAACACTTTCTCCTGATATATCATTCGGTTTTTGGGAACAAGCTGTAAGTAGCATATTTTCCCTTCAGCTTCCTGCCTGGTGTAGCCGAATAATTTTACCCACTCTTCGTTCACCTTGATGACAGTACCTTCACCATCCAGAATCTGCATCGCGGTTCCTGTCGTGTTGAAAATAGTACGATACAGATTTTCAGATTCCTCTAGTTTTTCTTGTATCTCTTTGCGTAAGGTGATGTCCCTGATAAACACCACATTAGCACGCTTGCCTTGATAGGTTGTAAAAGCACCAGTTAGCTCAACAAAAAATTCTACCCCATCCTTGCGGATAAGTTTCATTTCATAAAGACCAGAAACAGTTTTGCCCAGCATTTTCTGCCGGTGCCTCTCAAGAGACATCTGCCTGTCACTGGGATGCACTATTTCGAAAAACGAGATACCAAACAACTCTTCTTTTGTATATCCAGTAATTTTGGGCCATTGATCATTGAAAAAGGTCTGCATGCCTTCTTTACCATCAATATCCTGCAGCATAACAATAGCCTCACCGGCTTCGGTACCAAGCTCTATCAAGGCTCGATAACGTTCTTCTGATTCTGCTATTCTTTCTTGGAGTTTTTTCCGCCCTGTCACATCTTTGAAGGTCTCAACGATACCTGTGATCTCACCACTAATTTCCCATAACGGAAATGCGGTTGCTATACAAGGGATTACAGTACCATCTTTTTTTGTTCTTTCGATCTCAGCTTCGATTCTTTCTTCCCCTTGGAGAATACGGTTTAAGCGGCACTTGGTAGTATTACAAAAGGGGCTTGGAAAAATTTCCCAGCAATGTTTCCCGATAGCGATTTCAGGACTCATACCAGACATGTCGGCGAAGGCTTGGTTTATAATACGGATAGTATGATCTTTGTTGATAATGCGGATGCCGTGACTATCGGAGTTGATTATCTGTTGGTTTTCTATTTTTAAGGTTTCGATGGTTTTATAAGAGGATTCCAG
>CAYRSY010000044.1:0-11531 GCA_964427105.1 uncultured Dehalococcoidales bacterium | reverse complement strand
CAGTTGTCTCTCCGCCTCTTTTTGAGATATAATCTTTTACCGCTAATTAAGTAATAGCTTTGAAGGAGCATTATATGACCAACCTTAGAATTCCCGGCCCCACGCCCTGCCCGCCCGAGGTACTGGCCGCCATGGGCCGCCAGATGATAAATCACCGCGGCGGCGAGTTCCAGAAACTGATGCTGGGCGTCACTGACAAGCTCAAGAAACTCTTCATTACCAGGAACGATGTATTTCTGCTGACAGGCTCCGGCACCGGCGGCCTCGAAGCAGCAGTAGTGAACTCTTTCTCGCCGGGAGACAAGGTGCTGGGCGTCTCTATCGGCGTGTTCGGCGACCGCCTCGCTACTATCGCCAAAACCTACGGCGCTGACGTTACAGTTATCAAAACCGAATGGGGCAAGGCCGCAGATATTAGCGCCATCAAAGCCGCACTCGACAAAGACCCCGCCATCAAGGCTGTAATGGTAACACATAACGAAACATCTACAGGCGTCACCAACCCCCTCGGCGAAATTGCGCAGGCAATCAAACCCTACGACAAGCTGTTTATCGTTGACGCTATCTCCAGCATCGGCAGTATCGCATTGCCGGTAGATGAATGGGGTGTTGACGTTATGGTAACCGGCTCGCAGAAGAGCTGGATGGTTCCCCCCGGCATGGCTATGGTTTCCCTGTCTGAAAAAGCCTGGAAAGCCAACGCCAATGCCAAAATTCCGCGCTTCTACTGGGATTTCGCCAAGGCCAAAAAATATTTTGAAAAGGGCGGACAGACTCCCTGGACTCCGGCTGTTTCTATCGTGTTCGCGCTCGACGCGGCTCTCGACATGATGATAGCCGAAGGGCTGGATAACATCATCGCCCGCCAGATAAAACTGGGCAAGATGACCCGCGAAGGCGTCAAGGCGCTGGGACTGAAACTGTTTGCGGATGAGGCTTATGCTTCCAACACCGTCACCTCCGTGCTGGGCACCGACGGGCTGGATGCCAAACTTCTCAACAAGGTCATGCGCGAAGAGTATGACATCGTGCTTTCCGGCGGTCAGATGGAACTGGAAGGCAAGATATTCCGTATCGGCCACCTGGGATGGGTAAAAGAAGAGGATATTCAGGCCGTGCTGGACGCGCTGAAAACCGCGCTCCCCAAGGCCGGTTTCAGGAGCAACTAATGAAATTTAACGTACTGGTGGCTGACCCGCTGGCACAGGAAGGCATCGACCTGCTAAAGGGCTGCGCCAATGTGGATGTCAAAACCAAGCTCAAACCCGAAGAGATAAAAGCCATCATAGGCAACTATGAAGCGCTGGTGGTGCGCAGCCAGACACGCGTCACCGCCGATATTATCGAAGCTGGCAAAAAACTTATAGTCATAGGCCGCGCCGGCGTGGGTGTTGACAATATCGATACCGCCGCCGCCACGCGCCACGGCATTATCGTGGTCAACGCTCCTACAGGCAACACCATATCCGCCGCGGAGCACGCCGTAGCCCTTATGCTGGCGCTGGCGCGCAACATTCCGCAGGCTAATACCTCTCTCAAGAGCGGCGAGTGGAAACGCAATGACTTCATGGGCACCGAAGTGCGCGGCAAAACACTGGGTGTGGTAGGACTGGGCAACGTGGGCAGCGAAGTAGCCCGCCGGGCTCAGGGAATGGAAATGAAAATCATCGGCTACGACCCATTCGTCACTGCCGAACGCGCCAAGAGCATGGGCGTCGAAATGAAAACCCTCGAAGAAATCTGGAAAGAGGCTGACTTTATCACTCTGCATGTGCCGCTCATCGAGGCTACCAAAAACATGATAGGCGCAAAACAGCTTGCCCTGATGAAGCCCACCACCCGCATCATCAACGCCGCCCGCGGCGGTCTTATAGATGAAGAAGCGCTGGTAGCCGCACTCAACGCAGGCAAGCTGGGCGGAGCCGCCATCGACGTGTTTATCGAGGAGCCCTGCACCAAGAGCGTACTCTTCGGCTGCAATAAAGTAATCGTAACACCTCATCTGGGAGCCTCCACCAGCGAAGCCCAGACACTGGCGGCTACCGAGGTTGTGCAGCAGATTATCGACGTATTCAACGGCCAGCCTGCCAGATACTCGGTTAACGCGCCTCTGGTCAAGGCCGAAGCCATGCCGGTCATGGTTCCCTATATGCGGCTGGCTAACTCCATGGGCGAATTTTTGAGCTATATCGGGGAAGGTCAGATAAAAAGCATCAATATAAAATACCAGGGCGAAGTTGCGGTTTACGACACCAACGCCCTCAAGGCCATACTGCTGGGCTCGCTGCTGGGAAGGCTTACCGAAGCGCGCGTCAACATGGTCAACTCCGTAATGGAAGCCACGCGGCGCGGCATAAAGGTAACCGAAGAAAAGCAGCCTACCTGCGATAACTACGCCAACCTGATAACCCTTGAAGCGGTCACTACTGAAGGCACGATCACTGTTTCCGGCTCGGTCATGCGCGGCGAAAGCCATATAGTGCAATTTAACCAGTTCTGGATAGACATCGTGCCTACCGGAGGATACTTCCTGTTCTCGGCGCACCGCGACAGGCCGGGACTTATCGGCGCCGTGGGCAAGTTAGCGGGAGACGCAGATGTCAACATCAGCTACATGCACCTGTCGCGCCTCCAGCCCAGGGGAGAAGCCCTGATGATAATGGCTCTGGATGAAATGCTGCCAGAAGCGCAGATAAAACAGATACTGGCGCTTCCGGACGTATATACAGCCAAAATGGTCAAAATATAGCAGCCCTTTTGCTATAATAAATCAAACACTAGGGAGAGGGGCGTTAACGCCCCTCTCCTAATTAGAGGACAGGATGAAAATAGGGGTGCTGGCGCTGCAGGGCGCATTTATCGAGCATGTTCACACTCTGCGCAAACTGGATGTAGAGACAACAGAAGTGCGCAAAGCCACAGAACTGCGAGGGCTGGACGGAGTTATCATCCCCGGCGGCGAAAGCACCACCATGCTCAAACTGGCGCACCATTACCATATGATAAAACCGCTTCAGATAATGGCTCAGGAAGGCACGCCCGTCATGGGAACCTGCGCCGGCATGATACTGCTGGCAAACAGAATAACCGAAAGCGATCTGCAGACACTGGGCGTTATGAATATCGAGGTTCGGCGCAATGCCTTCGGACGGCAGGTGGACAGTTTCGAGACGGACCTGGCAGTCCCCGCAATCGGAACAAGGCCGTTTCACGCCGTATTCATCCGCGCTCCATACATAGAGCGTGTGGGTGAGGGAGTAGAGATACTGGCAAAGCTGGATGACGGCACGGTTGTAGCCGTGCGTCAGAAAAACCTGCTGGCGCTGGCATTCCATCCCGAACTTAGCCATGACAACCGCTTTCACGAATACTTCCTGAATATGGTAAAAGAGGCTAAAAAACCGTGAACAAACCTGAAGAAGCAAGGAAATTGATGGCAGGTTCGCACTTGAACTGCGCGCAGACGGTGCTGAGCGTATTTGCCGAAGAACTGGGGCTGGACAAAACCACCGTACTTAAAATAGCCACAGGCTTCGGCGCGGGAATGGGGCGCACGGGCGGGGTATGCGGGGCGGTGAGCGGGGCCTATATGGTGCTGGGATTGAGATCGTATCCCGAAATCAAAACTCCATCAGAGCGAAAAGAGAAAGTGTATTCCCTCGTTCAGGAATTCAACAAGAGGTTCACCGCTGTTCACAATTCGACCAGTTGCACTCAACTCCTGGGTTATGACCTGAGCACGCCGCAAGGACTTGCCGCCGCCCGCGAGAACAAGACGTTTGCCACTACCTGCCCCCAACTGGTAGCCGATGCGGTTACAATACTCGAAGAAATTGCCTGAGAAAATATTAAGTGGAGAAAGAACATGAGCAAAGCCAGCGAAGCAGCAGCAAAAACTATTCAAGCGCCTGATAATTGCGTTCAGGCTGTTTTCAACGCTTTCTGCGTCCAAACCGGGCTGAATGAAGCCGCTATGCAAAAGCTGACCCAGATGTTCGGCAAAGATATGGAACGCACAGGCGGCATATGCGGGGCGGTGAAGGGAGCCTACATGGTGTTGAGCATGAGACAATACCCCGATATCAACACTCCTGAAGAAGAGCAGAGGAAATTTCATTCATTGCTCAAAGAATTTAACCGCAGGTTTATCGCGATGTATAAAGCGACCAACTGTAAAACCCTGCTGGGATGCGATATAAGCACACCAGAGGGAATGGCAGCCGCCCGCGCAGACAACAAATTCTCAACAGTATGTCCCGAACTGGTTACCAGCGCAGTGAAGATACTGGAAGAAATGGGATAGTTATCGGTTAACAGTTTTCAGTTTTCAGATAGCCGCAATCAGCCCGCCTTCCGTTATTTCTTCTGCCCATCAGGCTATTCATAAAAGATTGCTTCGCAGCGACGGAAGCTGATAGGTTTTTGTCCTGCCAGATTACAGCCTGTATCTTTTCCCCTTAAAAAACGTTCTATTATATGACGAATGGGATGCCTTTTTATTCAAGGAGTCTATTGTGGATAAGAAAACCATATCCAAACTCATAGTCATATTGAGCCTTTGCCTGCTGACTTTCGGTATCAGCGGCTGCGCCGCAACACAGGGGACAACATCCTATTCAAACCTTCCTCCTGTTCCGGCTTATATCTTGCAGGAAGCCCCCAACACCTCCGTATTATCCGCTCATTTTTCGCTGCTGGGAATCGGAAGGATAACAGGACTGACAAACGACCCTCCCAGAACTGTCATACGCACTCAGAGAGAGACTTTCCCGCCGGAAAATCTTGAGCAGGATGTCACGGCTTTTCATGCGGGCGAAAATATCATAATATACGGACATGTAATCTACACAGCATCCGTCACCGCCGTATGTTTCAAGGATGGAGAGGCCGGATATACTAAAATTGACTACTGGGGGCCTGCGCCATTCTCGGACAAGTACATGACCGCCGAACCCGGCGCAATTATCGTGGATTACAACCCGCCCGATTTCATTCTGCCGACCTATCTAAAACTGGACGCAGGGCAATACAGGATAAAGATATTCGCGGGGGAGACATTGGTGGCTATATTCCCGTTCGAGATACTATAGGACACATTACTCAGGGCGGCGATAATTAACAACGGTATATCGTCGGCAAACCATGAAATAATTACATCTTAACGCATAGAGGAGGATTGATGTATGCCCTTTAAAATCGGGCCGCTTGAAATAGTATTAATCCTGATAATAATCGGCATATGGGCAGGCCTGTTTTGGGCAGCCTACAGATTTATCCGTTTCCTTATTCAAAAAAACACAACCGATAATGCCGTCAACGTAGCCAAAGAACGCTATGCCAGAGGCGAAATTACCAGAGAAGAGTTTGAAGAGATAAAGAGGAATATCTCCTGATCCTCACACCAGACGGTTGATAACCAGCCCGCTGGGCAATTTGGGGTAGAAATAGGTGCTTTTGCGCGGCATGCGGTCCTGCGCATCCGAAATTGCCTTGATAGTTTCCGGTTTCACTGCCTTGATGATAAAGGCAAGCTGGAATTCGCCGGATTTCACTTTCTGGATAGAGTCATCCCTGTCATAATTGAATTCGATTCCTGCTCCGCCCTCCGCATTCACCCCCAGCATCTCCTCCAGCACGATATGATCCACTAGGCTGACATCCAGCTTCTTGTAGATTTCGGTATGGAAGCTGGGCATGAAACGCGAAGCCGCTTCAAAATCCTTAAGAGTAAGCAGCATGAAGTTGCCGCCGTCCAGCCCGAACAGCACCAGCCGCAGTTTGCCCTCTTCCGACTGCCATGCGTCTATCTTCTGCCACATGTCGATACTGTCTATCGGCATTTTTTCAATCTCGAAGAAAGCCGGAAGCTTGGATTTGAGGTCATCCAGCCTTGCCGGGCTAAGGCCGCGCAGCAGGCGGTGCGGCGGCAGTATGAGCAGGCCGGGGTCGTCGAAAGCAATCAGCGTCATCATGACAAAATTGAAGGCAGCATCAGGCCCGGCGTCGGGATTAAGCGCCAGTTGCTCGCGCTGATATGCAAGCGCGCTTTCGTAGCGGTGGTGGCCGTCAGCGATATAAAGGGGCTCCTCCGCCAGCGCGGAGATAATGGTATTTAAATCATCAGGATTGGTGACAGCCCACAGGTCATGCCTTTCACCATCCAGAGGGCTCACACTTGCCAGCGGCTTGCCAGCGGAGGCTTTATCCAGTACGCGGCTGATAACCCCGCCTTTATCCTCATACATAGAGAGAACGGAACTGGTGTTGGCTTTGAGGGCACGTATCAGATTGATGCGGTCAGCCTTGGGGCCGGAAAGCGTGCCTTCATGCGGGCGGACTATGCCCTTGTGCCACTCTTCCAGCCTGATGCGCACAACCATCCCGCGCCGCATAACCTCTTTGCCGCCATGCATGAAATAATGGTCATCTATATAGATGGAAGGAGAGCTATCGGCGTTTAAAACCCCGTTTTTCAGCCATTGCTCCAGAAAACCCGCCGCCCGCGTGTAGCGGCTGTCCAGTGCGGTATCGTAAGCGGATTCCGTGCCGTATTCTATGCGCACGAAGTTGTACGGGCTGCGCTCGTACAACTCCTCCTGATGACGGGGAGAGATAATATCGTACGGCGGGCAGATAACCTCAGCCATGTCTTTTACCAGTCCGCTGTTATAGCGTATGCCGTTCAATGGATGGATTTCAGCCATGCAGTTTCTTCACTTTCTGTTATTGCCCCAGCATCGCCAGAAGCTGTGACTCGTTAATTTCTTTTACGCCCAGCGCGCGGGCTCTGGCCAGTTTGCTGCCCGGTTCCAGCCCCGCGACGAGGTAAGTGGTCTTTTTGGTGACATCGGATTTTGCCGCGCCGCCCAGCGAGCGTATCATTTCCTCGGCGGTTTCGCGGCTGAACTTCTCCAGTTTGCCCGTTATGACAAACTCCTGCCCCGCGAGGGACAGAGCAGCGGAAGTTGTTTGCGGCGGTTCGCTGCGTGTATTCACTCCGGCCTGTTCGAGTTTTTCGATTATACGGCGGTTTTCCTCATTCTTGAAAAAGGCCGCAATGCTGGCGGCTATCTTGCCGCCTATGGAGGGAATATCGGTCAGTTCTTCTTCAGTCGCCTCGCTCAATTTATCCAGACTCTCGAAATGCTGCGCCAGCAGGCCAGCCGTTTCCTCGCCTACATGGCGTATGCCCAGAGAGTTTATCACGCGCGCCAGCGGGCGTTGTTTGCTTTTTTCGATAGCCGACAGCAGATTATCTACCGATTTCTCCCCCATGCGCTCGATAGCTAACAAATCATCGCGCTTATCTTTGAGGGTATATATGTCGGCGGCATCATGCACCAGCCCTTCCCTCAACAGCAGCGCCGCCATCTGTTCGCCGATGCCGCGAATGTCCATCGCGCCTCTGGAAACGAAGTGTTGCACACGTTCCTCCACCTGCGCCGGGCAGGCAAAGTTAGGGCAGTAATACATCACCTCTTCCTGCGGCTTGACCACCTTGGTATGGCACACTGGACAGACAGCATATTTTTTTTCTTCATTCCAGAGCTTGTCCTCCATCCTAAAGCGATCGTTTCTTCCAATGCGAGAAGCCGCTTCAGGCGTAGGCCCGACGACCTCAGGGATAACATCACCCGCACGCTGGATAAAAACAGTGTCGCCCTCACGGATGTCCTTGCGGCGAATGTCGTCTTCGTTATGTAATGCGGCGTGGCTGATAGTGACGCCTCCCACCAGCACCGGCTCAAGGTCGGCAACAGGATTCAACGTGCCCGTACGGCCCACGCTCACGGAAATCTCTTTAAGCAGCGTGCGCCCCTGAATAGCCGGAAACTTGTAGGCGATAGCCCAGCGCGGCTCGCGGGCAACATCCCCAAGTTCTTCCTGATAGGCGATGTTGTCAATCTTCATCACGATACCGTCTATTTCATACGGCAGGGTATGGCGTTCGGCTGTCCAGTTATTGTAGTAATCCTCGGCTTCCCTGAGGGTGGAAACTCGCTTGTTGTTGGGGTTTATCCTGAAACCAAGAGTTTTGAGATATTGCATGGTATCCCAGTGTGTGGCAGGTATGGTTTTGCCATCGGCGTAGCCCAGCGCGTAGATGAATATGTCCAAAGGGCGTCCGGCGGTCACGCGCGGGTCTAGCTGGCGCACCGAACCGGCAGCGGCATTGCGCGGATTGGCGAAAAGCGGTTGCCCTGCTTCAGCGCGTTCGCGGTTGAGCTTATTGAAGCCCGCTTTGGGCAGATACACCTCGCCGCGCACCTCGAACTTGGAGGGAATATCGCCGGAAACGGATAGCGGTATGCTGCGGATAGTGCGCAGGTTCTGCGTGATATTTTCTCCGGTGTAGCCATCGCCGCGCGTAGCACCCTGAACAAACCTGCCTTTTTCGTAGGTGAGAGCGATAGCCAGCCCGTCCATCTTGTGCTCGCAGACAAGGTCAAAAGCGCGTCCTCCGAGCAGCTTCAAGGAACGGGTGTACCATGCCTCCAGTTCTTCATCCGAAAAGACATTCCCGAGGGAGAGGAGGGGCTTGGGATGCGACACCGCGCCGAAAGCAGCAAGAGGAGCAGTGCCGACTCGCTGCGTTGGAGAATCGAGAGTAACAAGCTGAGGGAACTGCTCTTCCAGCGACTTGAGCTCACGCATCTGGGCGTCGTACTCTTCGTCGGTAACTTCAGGATTGTCCAGCGCATAGTATAAGTAGTTGTTGCGGTTTATCTGTTCCCGCAGCTTCTCCATGCGCTCTCTGGCTTGCTCTAAATCTAATTCAGGCATAAAAATTCAGTCTTGTTGGATGATAAATTATAGCATAGGGGGGAGGGGGAGGCGAAACACAATTTTCTATATTTTTGCAGCAAAAATTCATGTATAATGCATAAAACATATAAAATATTCAGTTAGTCTGAGATGTTTTACTAAACAGGTGATAACAATGACGACTAAACCAATGGACATCAGCGAGCAAATAGAAAAACTGAAAAATGTGATGCTGCTAGCAAATGATGCTGCAAAATCTAACGATTTAGTTAGCAAAATTGGGGCTATAACTTTATATGCTGGATTAGTAGATTTTTATACAATCCAGCTAGCGAGATTAATCGAACAAATCATTTTGAAATCCAAACTAACATTAGGCGATGAAATAAAATTCAAACCTAATGAAAGTTCATATTTTTATGACAAACGAATAGATACACGCACGCTCACTAAAGGGATAAAAGCATTGTTACCATTCAAATCCCCTACGCTGGAGCACACAGCACTTGCTGAACGAGCAAATATACAATTGTCCGATTTGATTAAAAAAACTGAGAAATTTCTTGATTACAGAAACACAATAATTCATTCCATTGGCAATCCCAAATTGCCAATCGCAAAATTCACTGTCATATGTGATAAAGCAATTGATGCATACAATACTTTCATCCAAGTTCATAAAACATGTTTTGAAACACTACAACCATTTAGATTCAGCGAAAACGAATTTTTATATTTCTACGGGGACAGTTAAGTTCCTACATCATACAAATTTTTATGCAATGCACAGATAAGGCAATACACAGATATTTTCGAAGACCGCCACGTCGCGATGCTCCTCGCAATGGAACCGTTTATAAATCGTTACCGCCAGACTAGCAGGTAAAGATTGCTTTCCTTCGCTTCGCTCAGGACAGGCTATGACTCAGGCGGACTCGCAAAGACGGCAGCGAGGTTGCTTAAACCCTGCCTTTCGTATTATCCTTATCCAGATATGAAACTTATCGTCGGTCTGGGCAATCCCGGAAATCAGTACGCGCATAACCGCCACAACATCGGCTTTATGTGTGTAGCGCGCTTCGCCAAGGAGCGCGAATGGAACTTTGAGAAAAAAGAGGGGCTGGCGCGCACGGCTCACGGGCGCATGAACGGCGAGGAGATCGTACTGGCGCGGCCCCAGACCTTTATGAACTTATCGGGCGAAGCGGTCAAGAAACTTACCATCAAATACCGCATCAAGCCGGAAGACCTTATCGTAATTCACGACGAGATGGACCTGCGGCTGGGCATTATCCGCATACGCAGGGGCGGCGGCACAGCCGGGCATAACGGAGTGGAATCCGTCATCCGCGAGCTTGGCACAGCCGATTTCGTGAGGATAAGGGTGGGTGTGGGGCATCCCAGAGACGCCGCAGAGGAACAGAAGCACGTTGTCGGTTACGTCCTCGGCGATTTTTCAGGCGACGAAGCAGAGGTTATCAAAAATGTCATCGGCGAAGTGGATAAAGCCATCGTCACATTTATTGAAAACGGTCTGGAAACAGCCATGAACCGGTTCAACAAGACCAACGCTCCGAAGACGGACAAGACCGAAGCAGGGAAGAAAACCAAAGCGCCTCAGTCTCCCGATAAGTCATCTGCATCCCCGCCGGATTCTTCGGACGCTGTGCACCCTCAGAATGGTATATAAATAGCCGCTTGCGGACTGAACCGGCTGCATCTATAATATTTCATGACAGATATATGTTGCACTTAGCGGCGTTCCGCAAACTCCGTTCTTCACGGCAGGATTACACTCCCGCCGGTGTTTTGTCGTCCCCATCGAGAATCCCCACCTGCGTTTTCGACTAGTTACGTTCATTCCCGGCATCCATATTTTGTCGAAAGGAATGAATTAACATGTCCTCCAATTGGATTTTTCTTATACTTGCCAGTACGGTAATAGCGGCTCTCGTCAACCTGCTCGACAGCCATCTCCTGATGCAGCGCATGCCGAGCTGGCGCGCTTATGTGGTGCTCTGCGACCTGTTCATCACGCTGCCAGTCAGCATCGCCATGCTGTTCATCTTTCCGCTGCCGCCGCTGGGCGTGAAACCGCTGCTGGCGGTACTTGCAGCCATTCTGGCGAGCAGCATCGCGGGAATACTCATCCTGAGAGCCATGAAGAGCGAGCATATTTCACGCATTACGCCGCTCACCAGCACCTCACCCGTGTTCGTAGCTGTGCTGGCTTTCATGTTTCTGGGAGAGAGCCTGTCATGGGGACAGATACTGGGCATCATCTTCGTAGTAAGCGGAGCCATGCTCATCTCTTTGAAACCGAATGCCAAAGGCGACGCGCGTTTCGACTTCCGTTCCGCGTCGATGCTTCTCGCCGCAGCCGTACTTATAGCCATCGGCAATGTCGCCAACAAATACGCTCTGGGTTACATGTCATACTGGAACGACGCCGCACTGCTCTTTCTGGGCTCCGCCGTGCTGTTTCTGTCGATTTCCATACATCCTTCCGTGATACGCGAAATAAAGGCGATGCGGCAGCGCAACCTTTCTATAGGGCTGGCGTGGATGAATTCAATTTTTTCTATTGCTGTAGCAGTGCTGGCATACTGGGCGGTCCAGCTAGGACCGGTAGCCCTTGTTTCAGCCGTTTCCAACAGCAGGCCTCTTTTCGTGTTTATTTTTTCAGGCATAGCAGGGCAGTTTTTCCCGCGTTTCCTGCCGCCCGAACACAACAACCGCAGGCTGATGGTTATCAAGGCCGGCGC
>CAYRSY010000043.1:9578-11612 GCA_964427105.1 uncultured Dehalococcoidales bacterium | reverse complement strand
TGGTACTCACTTGAGCATATATGGGTTAAACCTCTTGGTGAAGATCAATATGTTATCGGTGCCAGCGAAAAACTGGTAGTGGAATTAGGAACAAGACTGGCAGGAGTGACAACAACGTGCTTCCCTGGAGATGCGATGGCGCGGGGCAATATTTTTGCCCAGATAGAAGGCGCGAAGATGAATATGGACCTGTTAGCCCCGCTCAGCGGTAAGGTGCTGCAGGTTCATGACGTTACCGCAACACTGATTCAACTTTTTCCTTATACAGCAGGCTGGTTTATGGTTATGCAGATATCGAACCCCAAGGAGCTGGATGATTTGTGCGGCCCGAGGTACTATGTTTATCTAAGCTCATCTGAAACAAGCATCTCCGTCCCTGCTCAAAATGAGTAAACCCATGATTCTTTCATTGTAATTAATTACTTATGAAACAAAGGTTCACTTAAGGCAACACCATTGATTCAACAGCAGGGTGTTACCTGCTTTCCGCTGATATATTTTTTGCATAAGGCATTACCGAATTTTTATGCCAAACCCGGTAATGACAGGCAATTGTGTGCGAAAGACATTACTAAATATCTTTAAACACAGCCTCACATGATTTACCAGATAACAAACATTTTTGATACTAGATCTGCACCACTTTTTCCGCACACAGCAGAGATTCGACGGTGTCATACATGTTTGTCACTTTTCCCACTTTTAGCTTCTCTCTCAATTGATAATGATTTAGACAGGTTCCGCAGGAATAAATTAATATTCCTTCCGATTCCAATTGAATCAGGGTGTCCAGTACCCTCGAACCCTCGGTTGTCAGCATAACTCCCCTGTTGATGAACAGCATTCTAGAGGGCTTGTTTTTAGATTCAGGCAGGGTATTGATAAAACTGGTTATGAGCAACTGGCCTAAAGCTTCATCTCCTGTGCCAAATTGGTCGCTGGTAACCAGTATAACCGTTTGGACTAAGGCACATTTTCCATCGCTGTTACTGCCTTTCTGTATCTCCAGAGTGAAAACCCCTGCTTTCTCTGCAACATTTATAGTACATCCATGGGACATAGCATAACGCTGGACATTCTGGTTGTTTTCAGGACTATTCAAAATAACGGTTATTCTACCGTCAGCAGATTTTTCCAGGGCTTTTTTGGTTTTTACTACCGGCTCCGGACAGGGTAAATTCCGGGCATCAATGGTCTCCATAAATATTCCTCCCTGATGGTAAATACCGCTTATATCGCTTTAACTATAATTTTTTCCCTTGAATTTTCGGTTATTTCACCGATAATAGCCGCTTCACTTATTCCTGCCGAGTGTAATTTTTCCAGTAACAAACAGGCTTTCGCTGACGGAACAGATATCAGCAATCCACCGGAAGTCTGCGGATCAAAAAGAATATCAGCGAGAAATTCGCTCACATCCGGCTCTATTTCCACCATGTACTTGCGATAATCACGATTACGGTATAATCCGCCTGGTACCATGCCCGATTCCGCCAACTCTTGAGCCTCTGGGAAGACCGGCACCGAAGCAGCATGGATGACCATACCTTTCCCCGTTCCTTCTATCATTTCGGCCGCATGGCCTACTAAACCGAAGCCTGTAATATCGGTACAGGCATGCACCCCCACTTCCATCATTATTTCCGAGGCTTTCCGGTTCAGGGTTGCCATGGATTTGATAATCCGGGCGACAGCTTCTTCACTGGCCATTTTTCCTTTAATGGCAGTACTGATAATCCCTGTCCCAAGGGGTTTGGTCAATATCAGTTTGTCACCGGCTTGCGAACCTTCTTTCCGAAGCACCTCGTCCGGATTGATAATGCCGGTAACTGACAATCCGTATTTCAACTCCGGGTCATCGACACTGTGTCCACCCAGTAAAACAATCCCTGCCTCCCGCATTTTCTCAATGCCCCCGAGAAGTATTTCCCTGAGTATGGAGATATCCATTGTTTGTATCGGAAAACAGACGATATTCATCGCCGTCAGCGGTTTTCCGCCCATCGCATAAACATCGCTAAGCGAATTAGCTAC
>CAYRSY010000043.1:0-9478 GCA_964427105.1 uncultured Dehalococcoidales bacterium | reverse complement strand
CATCAAACTCTACTTGCTTTTCCTCTAATAACAGTTGAATCTGCTCATGAAGCGCCCATTCAAACCTAATTGCAATGCCGCAATCGCTGGAGAACTGTCTGGGAACAGGTATCAGTTTAATCTTAAAACCTGCGTTCACGATTAATTTTTCTGTTCTCATCACACTGGAAGTAGTATGAAAAAGAATTACGCCATACGGGATCATGATCGGGCTACCTCTTGAATAGCTTTTAGAGTTTTATCAATATCATCCATAGTAGTGAATATCCCCGGAGAAAGTCGCACGGTACCTTCCGGGAAAGAACCCAGAGTCTTGTGAGCTGCTGGAGCACAATGCAAGCCCACACGGCTGAGAATGCCATAGTCCTCATCCAGTTTAAAGCCAATTTCAGAAACTTTCAAGCCATCGATGGTAAAGGAGACAATTGCGACTGAATTCTCTGCTTTTCGTGTTCCATACATTTTTACCCCCGGGATTACCGATAGCCCCTCTATCAAGGCCGTTGTCAGCAATTCAGCATGCTCTCTGATTGAGGTTAAACCGCGGTGAGTAATCCAGCTTAAACTGGCACTGAGGCCAGCTATACCCATGAGATTTAGAGTTCCGCTTTCATATTTATCAGGAAGATCATCCGGCTGCTCTTCGAATTCAGACCTGCTGCCGGTTCCTCCAAATACCAGGGGAGTCAATGCGGAAATATTAAAACCGGGATTGATTACGAGACCTCCGGTTCCGGTAGGCCCCAGCAATTCTTTATGCCCGGTAAAAGCAAGCAAATCTATCCCTGAATTTTGCATGTCTATCGGGATTGCTCCTGCGGACTGTGAGGCATCTACCAGCAGCGGAACCCCGTATTGGTGAGCTATAGAAGAAGCTTCTGCAACAGGCAGGATCGTTCCAGAAACATTGCTGGCCTGGGTCATAACCATCAGCCGGGTTTTGGGCTTGACCGCTTCAGCTATCTTTCCAATATCAAGAGTCCCATCAGATGCGCATGGAATTATTGTCAGGCTAACCCCCTGCTTTTCCAGAAAGCGTAAAGGGCGCATGACCGCATTGTGTTCCATGGAAGTGGTTACGACGTTATCTCCGGGTTTCAATATACCACGGAGAGCCATATTGAGAGCATGCGTTGCATTAGCAGTAAATATCACACGCAAGGGATCCGGCGCCTTGAAAAAGTCCGCAATTTTTTCCCGGCAGTCATAGATTACTCTGGCTGCTGCCACCGACATGCTATGACCGGAGCGGCCGGGGTTTCCCCCGGCGCGTTCCATGACATCAGAGATTGCTTTGAGCACATCCGGCGGTTTTGGCCACGATGTAGCTGCATTATCAAGATAAATCATTTTTTCATTACAACTTTGAGGCTATCCCCGGCCTTGTCTTCAACAGTTACTGTCCATCCCAAATTTTTACCCAGCCGTGAAACATTATCGCGGGCGGTGCCGGAATCTACCAGCACCTCAATTATACCCTGTTTCACCTCGTTAATAGCCTGCCGTGCCAGCATTACCGGATGGGGACAGGATAGCCCCCTGGCGTCCACTGTTTTACTCGCTGTCATTTTAGCTCCCCCTTGCCTTTACGAGTTCCCTCATTGTAAAACCAATGATGCTGCAAAATACAATCCCAACAATCACGGTTATCGGCCCGAAGGCAGATGGGCCGGAGGTGGAACTGGCAATGGAAAAATTATGGGCAAATCCAGCGCCTACGATCATTCCAATCACAAACATACCTGAATCAGCATCTCCTTCACCGGACAGGAATAGCTGCCTGCCAGGACAACCCCCGGCTAATGTAAAGGCCAGCCCAGCCAGCACCATACCACCGAAGTTCCACCAGCCATTGGTATGAGCAACAGGTTGTCCAGTAAAACCGGCATTGAACTGCCCCAGAATCAGGTTGACAATAAAGGCAACTACTATTAAGGCTAACACACCTTTAAGTAAGTGGGAATCTTTAACAAGTATAACATCCCTGAAAGCCCCGACAGTGCAGAAACGGCTGCGCTGAGCCAGAAAGCCGATAACCAGTGTTACGACTAAAGATATTATCCAAAAAGCATACTGACTGCCAGGCCCGCTGGCAGAGAAGAAAATCGGGCCGGTTAAATTGCCATCAGCATCACGCCCAAAAAGCGGAGCGATTAGCAAGAGAACTAAAAGAACAATCATGACTACAGGCATAATCCAGCCAACAGCTTTAGGGGCTGCATGGCTTCTACCCAAACTAAATCCTTTTTTCAGGAAAAATATACCAAAGCCAATGCCGACAACCAAACCCAGAATGCCGAAAATGGCATTCCAATCACCGCCAGCCAATCTTAGATACGCTCTCCATGGGCACCCCAGAAAGACCAAGGATCCAAACATAGCAAACATACCCAAAAAGAAGCGAATCAGTGGAGCAGAACCCATTCTGGGTTTAAATTCCCTGAAAGTTAAAGCCGCTATTAAAGCCCCTAAAACCAATCCAATTATTTCAGGACGGATGTATTGAACTACCCCAGCCCGATGGAGTCCCAGGGCTCCGGCAATATCGCGTTCAAAACAGGCTACGCAAATCCCCATATTACCGGGATTACCCCAGAGGACCAGCAAGGGCGCCAGAATCCCGATTACTGCGCCGGTTA
Source organism: uncultured Dehalococcoidales bacterium (assembly GCA_964427105.1). Classification (GTDB taxonomy): domain Bacteria; phylum Chloroflexota; class Dehalococcoidia; order Dehalococcoidales; family UBA1222; genus SURF-27. The sequence continues at coordinate 6,839 of CAYRSY010000043.1, read as the reverse complement.
TAATTGGCCCCCAACGGGATGTTAGAAATTGAGAGATTTTCGACACTTTAAGTTCCTTCCTTACAATATTTTGGTGAAAACATCTAACGCCAAGATTCTTTCAGTCTCATACAATGGTTACCAAGACAACGTTACGATTATTCTTCAAATTAGTATCTGAATCATGTAAGCCCTGCATGATACCCGCATCGATTCATGCGCTGCTGTAGATATTAATCATAACGTCACCTCCTGTTAACTTGTCGGGAAGGTCAAACTGCCGCAAATTATACAAGATGGAGATGTGTTAAGCAAATATTCTTATAGCTACTATAATCATTGCTTTAGTTAGAACCTAAAACACGGATTTCACATTACGGGCATCGGTCTCTATCAATTATTTTGTACAGGAATATTCTCGGTGGGTGCTTTAGAGTCGATTATGGATATACATTAAGTCCTAATGATACTAAACAAGAATCAACATTTGTAAATTGGTTAGCAAATATCAGCGCATCCCGCATCAAATTAAAAAAGGAAATAGACCAACTCAACAAAAGGGATGCGCTTGACAAACAGACACACGATAAAATACATGCTTCGATAAGCGAAGAGCTTTTAAAGACACTAGGCGCACAACATGAAAGCCAAAAACTTGAGCTTTCTTCTTGGGCTTATCTGACTCCGGCATTTAGAATGACTACCATAGATAAAAAAGAATATGAGGAGATAGTTGAAAATATTCAATATGATAAAATAATCAAACCAGAGTTCTTTAAAAAGGTAAAAAAATAAATTACCTAAAGCTCACGCTAGACCAATCTATAACAATACCTTTGGATTTATTTCAGATAAATAATCGTTGCCCCATCGCCGCCTTCGTTCTGTTCGGCGTTCTTGAAGTTCTTTGCCAGTGGATGACGCCCGGCCATATCTCGCACTATTGAGCGCACTACGCCTGTGCCAAACCCATGAATAATACGAACCCACGGTAACCGGGCTACGGCTGCATCGCTCAGATAAGCATCCAACAGCGGCTCAACATCATCGGCCCGCTTTCCCCTCAAGTCCAACTCCATTGGCACAGAGCGTGAAACCGCATGAAGTTTAATTGTCTGCATAACCTGCGGTTGTGAGCCTGAGACTTTGAAGACGTCATCCCTGTCCACACGGAAACGCAATGCGCCTGCGGTAACCTCAAGCTGGCTGTTTCCAGGATTCAGGGCTGTAACAGTGCCCTTGACATCATATTCATTCAGCCAGACAGAATCTCCCACGGCTATCCCGTCCTCATCGGAAACAACCTGCTCAGTCTGACGTGCGAAAAGACCCTGATTAAGACGCTCACGCACCCTTTTGGAGGACTCGCGCGCCCCGTTGACAGCCGCTTTCGAAGCTTGACGCTTCAGTTCTGCCGAGACAGCGTTAATTTCTCTTTGCAGTAAAGCCACTTCGGCCACAATATCATCACGCGCCGAACGTATCATTGCCTGCTTTTCGTCACGTAGTTTCTTGAGTTCTGTAGCCAGCGATTCAGTCTGTTTCAGATAGTTAGTCTTTTCTCTTTCCAACTCTTTGTTGACATCAGTCAAGTGCTGTTTTTCAGCGTTCAGGCTGATAAGCAGTGTCTCCATCTGCTGATTTTCCCGGTTAAGGGAAGCCCACGCCTGATCGATAATAGATTCCGGCACCCCAAAGTGAGAGGCCGTGGCGATGGCATTCGAGCCACCCGGTATACCAAGCGTCAAATGATATGTCGGAGTAAACGTGTGCGGATCAAAGTTAAAAGAGGCATTTTCCAACCCGGGCGTGACATGGGCAAACACCTTGAGATCCGTGTAATGCGTAGTGACCGCCGCTAGGAATTTGTTTTGCAGCAGATAAAGCAATATCGCGCGTCCCAAAGCTGAACCTTCCAGCGGATCGGTGCTGGCGCCTAATTCGTCCAGTACGATAAGACTGTAACCATGCGCCGATTTGAGAATACGGCTGATATTGCTCATATGCCAGCCAAAAGTGGATAGCGTCTGCGCTATACTCTGCTCATCGCCGATATCTGCATAAATGCCGTCCAGAACCGGCAAACGGCTGGCAGGAGAGGCAGGTATGGGCAACCCAGACTGGGTCATGGCGCATAACAGTCCAATAGTTTTAAGACAAACGGTTTTGCCGCCTGTATTTGGTCCGGTTATAACCAGAAGGGAATAGTCTTTGCCCAGATCAATATTGATTGGAACAGCGCTATCACCAAGCAAAGGATGTCGGGCGGCTTCCAGATGTAAAAATGGCGGCGACTCCTCCGTAGGACAATAAATTTGAGCCTCGGTTGACCGGAAACGGCTCGCAAAACGAGCCTTTGCCAGTGAAAAATCTATGGCGGCAGCAGCCTTTATGCTCCCGGCAATACCCTCGCTGACCTCTCCCACCAGAACACTCAATTCGGAGAGAATGCGCTCGATCTCCCGTTGTTCCTCAATCTGTAATTCTTTGATGGCATTGCCAAGTTCAAGTGTCTGCCACGGCTCAACAAAAATGGACGCACCACTGTTGGAAATATCATGCACAATACCCTTAACCTCGCCGCGGTGCTCACTCTTAACGGCAATGACAAAACGGCCTTCGCGCTCAGTGACGATAGGTTCCTGCACATAGCGCTTACCCGCATCGGAGGCAATATAAGTTTGCAGTTTATCCACCAGTTCCGAACGCTGCGAACGCTGACGATGGCGTATGGAAGACAGCTTGTCCGAGGCATTGGGATGTAACTCTCCTTCCGGCAAAATAGCACGGCTAATAGCGCTTTCCAGTGCTTTATGAGACGTAATATTGTCAGCATAAGCCCACAAATGCGGAAATCCCTCCGCATGACAAACAATCTTATCCCGCAACATTCTGAGTACTTCGATGGTAACCCGAACAGTATTGAGCGTTTGCGGGTCTAGCATCTTGCCGCGCCTGGCGGCTCTGGCAGCTTCCGTCACATCTTCAATGCCGGAAACACCGATGGATGGTTCAGCTTCAAGCAACCGCCGCGCTTCTGTTGACTCCGATAGCCTTTTCCCTACTTCAGCGAAATCGGAAGACGGCGTGACAGCAAGCGCAATCTCACGGCTAAGTGGGAATGAGCAATAATCCGCAATGATTTCCCGTATGCGCGGAAACTCGAGAAGAAATAAATCCTTGTCTTCCATCCAGATTATTTTACACGAAAAGCAACAATCTGATAAATAAAAAGGGTGGGCTCATATTTCAGCCACCCTTTTCGTGCTGGTATCATAACGGGCTATCGCTACTCAATACCCGCCGTACCGGTAATAATTCTGGTGCCTACATATCCACATTGCAAGCAGTGCCCAAGCAATTCTCCATCTTCGGAATCCAGAAAAACGTCGCCGTGACAACGCGGACACCCTCCCAGTCTCCATTTATCACTATCTGCACTCTCCCCGGACAACGTCACAACTTCAAGACCTTTCGAGTTTTCAATATACATGTCTGTATCCAAAGATTCGCTTCTTGTGATTTCGGGTTTCACTTTAGCCCCGGGATAATGTTTGATCCGCATTAATTTTACCTCCAATCAGATAATAAGAATTCTTTATGTTTTTAACCACTGATGTTACCAGGAAGATTCCGCCAGCATCACCTCTGTGAAATATTGGATCTTTCCCCGGTAATAGGTCACTTGAACCTGTTGCCCTATTTCATAAGATTGCAAAATAATTTGGAGACCGTCAGCCGTCGTGACCTCATTGTTATCTATAGCTGTAATCACATCTCCTGTTCTTAATCCTGCTTTATCTGCCGGCCCGTTTCTGGTAATCTGGGTAATTAAGGCCCCACGGCTAACCGCCAGATTATATCGGCTGGCAATGGATTGATCTACAGTATAATAGTCAGCCCCCATATCCGGGCGTGATACAACACCATCCTCAATAAGCTGCTGCAATATGGGATAAGCCTCATTAATACTGATAGCATACCCCATCCCCTCAACCCCGACATCGGATATTTTTACGCTATTGATTCCCACTACTTCACCCGCCAGATTGACCAGCGGCCCGCCTGAATTGCCCGGATTTATAGCCGCATCGGTCTGTAGCAAATTGTAAAGGGTATTTCCTGCAGATTCCGCCAGAGAGACACCTGTCGCACTCACAATACCTGTAGTTGCACTAATACCCAGCCCCAGGGAATTTCCTATAGCCACTACCCAGTCGCCAGCACGCAATGAGGTTGAATCCCCCAGCTTTGCAGATGGCAGGTTTTGAGCATCAATCTTCACTATGGCCAAATCAGAGAAAGAATCGTTATACACGGCCTGAGCCGAAAAAGTACGTCCATCTTCCAACGTAACGGTCACGCTACTGGCGCCCTCTACTACATGGTTGTTAGTCACAATCAAGCCATCAGAAGATATTATCCAACCGGAACCGGCACCCTCTTCAGTATATGCTCCGAAAATGCTGTATCCGGATACTTCGGTTGTTATGGCCACCACAGAAGGACGCACCGCAGCAATAACACTGGCGAAATCTGTTAATGTCATCAACGGTGTCGTAGTCTGGTTTTCCACTGTGACCGTCGTCGTTACTGTCTTAACATCGGTATTGCTATTAGAAGAACATCCTCCAATTAAAATAACAACAACCAGAATGATTATTAAAAATGTTTTTTTTAGATTTATCTGTAAAATACTCATATTAATAACTAAATCTTATACTATTATGCGAGCCTTGACTTGTATTGATAACTTATCATGGTTTGTGTAAAGATAACGTAAAGCTATTTGTGAGGCATCAAATATACCCAAAACAATTATGCAGAACGGATAATATCCGTTCTGCATATCATTAAAAGCAGCAATGGCTCTTTTTAAATGTGCTAGCTCGTCCTGGGCAAAATTACACTGAAAGTGCTGCCCTCTCCCATTTTACTTTGCACAGACACGGTACCGCCGTGATCTTCAACTATTTTCTTTACAATCGCCAATCCCAAACCGCTTCCGCCCCTATCACGTGAACGGGACTTCTCCACACGGAAAAAGCGGTCGAATATGTGCTCCAACTCTTCAGGGGGGATTCCTATTCCGGTATCAATCACCCGAATAATAATATTATCGGTATCAACTCGTATCGAAAGCTTGACCGATCCACCAGGCCGATTATATTTGATAGCATTATCAACGAGATTTATCATTACCTGTTTTAGATGCATACCATCCCCGCTAACGACAAGCACGGTATCGGGCGGGTTCCATTCCAGGTTTACAGCGGATGATCTGGCTTCAGCGTTTGCCTCTTCATAAACCTCATTCAAGAGTTTTACCATGTTCACGTTAGCCCATCGCGATTGCGCCGGCGCCCCCTCAGAAAGCAACAGAAGGCTGTTATTAACATCATTCATGCGTTGCAAACTCAACTTGATAACATCTACAAGCTGCTTATAATCTTCCTCTGTTGCCTTTCCTTCCATTTCCAGCACTTCGATATTAGTCTGAGCGATAGCTATAGGAGTTCTTAATTCATGCGAAGCGTCCTGGATAAATTGCTTCTGCGATTCGAATGCATGCTCCAATCTTTCCAGCATGTTGTCAAATGTGTCAGCCAGGCGTTTTACCTCATCTTCAGGGCCGTTATGCTTTATACGTTCCTTGAGGTTTGTATGCGAGATTCGGGAGGCCAATGAAGATACCTGCATTACTGGTTTAAGCATAAATCCCGAGAGGAAATAACCGCCGACTACGCCTAACAGCAAAACTGCGCCCACGCCAATCAAGGAATAGTTCCGCAAGTCCTGAAGATTATTGTTACGATCGTCAATTATAAATATCCTCCATGCTTGAGTATCCCCGGGATAAGGCGGAAGCATTTCGGCAACCGGTGGTCTGGACGCTCTATAGGCGGTGTAGATGCCAATCACCAGGATTGCCAATATTAAAATCAGAAAGATCGAATACCACAATGTCAATCTGAAACGTATGGTTTTAGTAATCAATGGAAATTCCATATTTATATCTTAACATAATCATATAACTACAGCTTGTATTATCCCCCGCTCAAGCCATAATAGCTAAAGACAGTTATTCAATTATATAACCTCGGCCTTTGATAGTTGAAATCCTCCCAGTGCCTCCAACGTTTGCCAGTTTCTTGCGAATGTTATTTATATGTACCTTAATTGTTTGGGTAAACAAGTTGGCATCTTCATTCCATACATGCTCAAGCAGCTCTTCCTGGCTGACAACACGCCCAACATTACGCATCAGATACTCTAAAATACCGAATTCCTTGGATGTAAGTGGTATTTCGGTTCCATTAAGAAACAGTTTCACTGAATTAGGATCTAGCACAAGATCATCTGATCTCAGTATGACATCACGGTTTTCTCCATCACGGCGTAATATCGCACGTACGCGCGCAAGGAGTTCAGGAAAATGAAACGGTTTCAATAGATAATCATCAGCCCCGATATCGAGTCCCAATACTCTGTCATCCAACCCTGAACGGGCAGTCAGCATCAAAATACCCGTCGAGTCCCCCGAAGCTCTCAATCTTCGGCAAACCTCAATGCCGTCAATCTTGGGAAGGTTAAGGTCCAGCAGGACAAGATCGTATTTGTTAATTTCAGCAAGGTTCAGAGCCTCCTCCCCGTCATAAGCCACATCGGTAGAGTATCCCTGGCGCGAAAGGCCGGTGACCAGCGCATTTGCCATAACCTTTTCGTCTTCAACCACTAATATACGCATATTCTAATTTCTATATTATAACAATCAGTGGTAAAGATGAAGTAAAGGCTTCCATATAATTCAAGAGGGTTGAAACGGTATATGCGGAAGAACAGGATACTCCTTATATGCT
>CAYRSY010000042.1:0-11733 GCA_964427105.1 uncultured Dehalococcoidales bacterium | reverse complement strand
GGAATTGACACACGGCTGTTAAGAGTCTATTTTATCTATCGAGAGGTGTAAATTGCCTGATCTGGATAATTTTCAAGCATCTATCGGAATACAATGGCGAAACGTTTCGCTATTGGAAGAAGCGCTAACGCACAGTTCTTATGTCAACGAAAACCCCCGCGTCCCATGCAACGAAAGAATGGAATTTTTGGGGGATGCTCTTCTGGGGCTAGTGCTGGCAAAAAAACTGTTCCAGGATTACCCCGACATGGCAGAGGGGGAACTCACACGGCGGCGTTCACTACTGGTTCGTGGCAGCACACTGGCATCGGTAGCCAAATCCATCAGGCTGGGTGAAGCGCTGTTTCTGGGAAAGGGAGAGGAAAAGTGTGAAGGACGCACCAAAGCCACCAATCTGGCAGGAGCAATGGAAGCTCTTGTAGCAGCGGTTATGCTGGATCAGGGATTCGAAAAAGCCAGCGAGTTTGTACTGCGCATACTGGACACGGAAATTGAAAAACAACGCCGTGAACTGGATAAAGACTATAAATCCCTGTTCCAATCAGAAGTTCAATCGCTTTACCATTCAACGCCGACCTACAGAATTATTGATGCCATTGGGCCTGATCATGACCGCCGCTTCACCGCAGAGGTAATTGTCAACGAAGAAGTAAAAGCTCTGGGACAGGGACGCTCCAAGAAACTGGCTGAGGCCGATGCCGCCCGGACAGCGCTGGCAAAGCTGAATGAGATCTTTACAGACTAAATACGGCTTTGCTAAACTTAATATTGAAATTTGAGGAGGAATATATGGGCAGCCACGAGATGTACCGCAAGGAAACGAAGAAACCCAAAAAGGGAGGAAAGAAACCCGCGCTTAACGAAATAGTAGCTCCTCCGTCAGAAGTCCAGGTAGTGCGCAAAAAGAGGAAGGAAGCCGAACCCGAAGACTGAGACAATATTTCAACATGGCTGAACCAGCCGCGCTCAAAGTAATCGTCACCGGCAAAGTGCAGGGTGTTATGTTCCGCAATTTTATGCTGCACCATGCAAAGGATCTGGGGCTCACCGGATATGTGCGCAATCTTCCCGGAGGTCAAGCCGTGGAAATAGAAGCGGAAGGTGAAAGATGCCAACTGGAAAAGCTGCTGAAAATCGTTGAGCTGGGACCGCCTCGCGCTATAGTTGAAAACGTATCGCCGGTCTGGGGAATATCTTCAGGCAGGCACAAAAAATTTAAAATCGAATACTAAAAAAGGCAGGCTTTTAGCCTGCCTTTTTTATCCACCAGATAATTTAAACTTCCAGGTCGATTCTTGCCTCATCTATAAGCTTGATGTAATCCAGCTTGACACCCAGTGCCTGCGCTGCCTCTACGTCAACCTTGTACGGTTCGCCCACAAAAATCTTGCCGACGGTTTCCTTCTCGCCCTTGGCAGGATCGCTCTTGCTGACAAATTTTTGGGTAGCTTCTATGATGCCCAAATCAAAAGGCATGGTAAAAAACAGATCAGCCAGAACTTTATCCATGCCAAGAGCATAAAGCTCTTCCCATCCGCCCTTGGTGGCAGTTCCATACTTATTAGCAGGTATTAGTCCCAGCAGGTTAGCAATGGAAAGACGCCCAACTCCGCCAATCACCTTAAACGGCGTAACGCTGATAAGGTAATCGCTGGAAAGAATGACGTTTGGCAGCATAAATGTAGGCATAACCAACGGTTTGAGCAGCGGATTCTCAACCTCCACCAGGGTTGTATCACGCACGTCCAGAGTCAACACGCGCGGAAAATCATAACGCAAGGCTTGATACATGGGCGCAACAGGCGTGCTATTGGAGGTGCCATCCAGAATGAGGATGTCGGCATCGCTAATCTGGCGTATGCCCATTATTATGGATATTATCATCTCGCGGCTGGTGGTCACCGGATAGCCTAAAGGATAACCAGCCACAGGCTTGATTAGAACACGCCGCGCCCGCGCGATGGCAGGCGGCGCCTCGAATATAAAATCATCTGAATCGAATACCAACCCTAACTCCTCCCCAAAATACCATCGGCTTTCATTATGTCAGCCGGGGCGTTAACATTCATAAAATATAAGTTTACCACAATAAAACGGGCTGCATCAGCCATTCCCCGAACTCGCTATCATCCACAAAACAATCACAGGACTCAATGGTTTGATGCCCCAGCTATTTCAGGATCATCTCCTGCAACATTCCAAACAGCTTTCAGAGGAGAACTGCAAACACAAAAAATCGGCTCGTTTCTCAGGAGCCTCATCTTTATCTCTCCCCGCTTCCTTAAACTGCGTAACCGGGAAAGCAAGGCATAAAACCACATTTTAGCTGAACTGGAAGCCCTGGTTTTCCGCCCCGCGTCTGAACTCACCCTTACGATATTTTACCACTAGAGTCAAGCAATTCATATAGGTTATAAGTATTTCTTGTAACTTTTTTTGGTTGTTACATTACTAATATCCTATTTATATAACGTTCTGCTTTCGTTGGAGATAGACCTTGCGGGCATGTTATAATCCAAAAGATGAAGGTATCGGAAATCGGCGAATTCGGACTTATAGAGATTCTGAACCGTATGGTAGTGGAAACACGCGACCCTCAACTTCCTGCGTGGAAAAATCTTGAAGAGGGAATCGGGGACGACGCAGCCGCATGGCATAACTCCGGCGTTTCAACACTTGTCACTACCGACTGTCTGGTGCAGGATGTGCATTTCAGACCGGGGCAAACCGGATGGAAAGACCTGGGATGGAAAGCAATGGCCGTCAACCTGAGCGACATCGCCGCTATGGGGGGCAAAGCTGAATACGCCATTGTAACGCTCGGACTTGCAGATGATACCGTGGTAGAAGACATTTTAGAGCTATACAGAGGCATGCTGGAAGCGGCAAATGAGTTCGACGCAGTAATTGCCGGAGGCGACATCACTTCGTCAAAAACCATTTTTATAAGCGTTACCGTTACCGGAAGCGCAGACGAACGCATATTAAAGCGCTCCGCGGCCAAACCCGGCGACCTCATCGCCGTTACCGGATATCCGGGCTCCGCTGCTGCCGGCTTAAAACTTGTCAGCAGCGGAACAGCCGTCATCGGCGATGCTCCGCTGAGACAGGCTTTCCTGAGACCAGTGCCGCGCCTGAAAGAGGGTAAAATCATACTGGATGCAGGAGCATCGTGCGCTATCGACATCAGCGATGGGCTCATAGCTGACCTGGGACACATCTGCCGCGCAAGCCGCGTAGAAGCGTACATAGAGACAGGAAGAATACCGCTTCACCCCGCAATCCGCCAGATTTTCCCCTCAGAGGCAATGGATATGGCTCTGGGAGGCGGCGAGGATTATGAATTGCTGTTCACGGCAAGCGCCGACGCCGTCGAACGAATCAGAGGCAAGGCAGACTTGCCTGTAACCATTATCGGAGAGATAACCGCCGGCCAGCCCGGAATAGTGCGGGTATTAGACCCCGGCGGCCATACCTATAAGCCGAAAAAAACAGGATGGGACCACTTTGGAAATATCTAGTCTTGAATATAACAGCCATAGCCCCGGGGAAACACAACAACTGGGACGTATTATAGGCAGACTGGCACGGCCCGGGGATATTATACTTTTAAGCGGACCGCTGGGGGCAGGAAAAACCTGTCTTACCCAGGGCATAGCGCAGGGACTGGGAGTAGAGGAAACCGCCGCCAGCCCCTCTTACGTTTTAATGCGCGAATTACAGGGACGATTGCCCCTCTATCACATGGACCTGTACAGGCTTGAGTTCGTGGAAATCGGCGAACTAGGACTGGATGATTATCTTTACGGGCAGGGCTTATGCGTCATCGAATGGGCTGAAAAAGCTGAAGATCTCATGCCGCTGGAGCATCTGCTGGTCAAAATCGCATACCACGGAGAGTCTGACCGCCATATTGAGATCCTGCCCAGCGGAGCAGGCTATGATAAACTGACACAACAGATAGGTGAAGCGCTCGATTCCATCAAAAAGGATACTGCATAACAGATGTATCTTGCCATTGACACCTCCAGCGAAACTACAGGTCTGTCTCTGATTAAAGATAGGCAAATCCTGGCTGAAACAACCTGGCATTGCGACCGTAACCACACAGTCGAGCTTCTGCCACATCTGGAAAAAATGCTGCGGCAGACAAAACTGGATATCAAAAACATAAACGGAGTGATAGTCGCCCGCGGACCGGGCAGCTTCAACGGGCTGAGGGTGGGATTGGGAAGCGCCAAAGGACTGGCTTTCAGTCTCAACGTGCCTGTAGTTGGCATCAGCACGCTCGAAGCGGCAGCCTATCAATACGCGGATAGCGGCCTGCCGGGATGCGCAATTTTCAAGGCAGGCAGGGGAGAAATCTCCTGTGCCTGCTACCAGATGAAAAACGAGGAATGGCATTGTTTGATGACGGAAAATATCACGACCATCGACCAACTCTGCCTGAGCATTACCGAAAAAACTATATTCTGCGGCGAACCGGCAGACGACATGCTGGAACAGATAAAAACAACGCTCGGAGAAAAGGTGGTTATTCCGGCAAGAGAGACAATACCGCGTGCTGTTGCTTTAGCCAGGCTCGGAGAGGAACGGTTAAAGCAGGGGCTTTACGACGACGCTGCCACGCTGCAACCCCTTTATCTCAGGCCGCCGCATATCAGCCAGCCGAAATCGAGGAGCGCGGGAGCTAAAACCCCGATGGCAGATAGCACTCTTGTGGCCGTCATCTGGGATATGGACGGGACTATCGCCGATACGGCGGAGCAGCATATCAAAGCATGGCAAACGGTTTTCGGCAGGCGCGGCATCTCTTTCAGCCGCGAGGATTTCAAAAAGAGTTTCGGGCTGCGCAACGACACCGTAATACGCGGAGCGATGGGAGCGCAAACCACACAGGAAGACATCGCCCTAATCAGCCATGAAAAGAATGAACTGTTCAGAGAATCGCTGCGGCTCGAAGGTGTCCGCCCCATGCCGGGAGCCATAGAGCTGCTCTCTGCACTGCATAAAAAAAACATACACATGGCGGTGGCATCTTCTGCTCCAAGGCAGAATCTGGACATATTTATTAAAAAACTCCGTCTGGAGCCGTTTTTCAAGGCCTCGGTAAGCGGAGAGGAAGTGGAGCGGGGCAAACCCGATCCGCAGTCATTTCTTCTGGCGGCGGAGAAGTTAAAAACAGAGCCGCACGGTTGCGTCGTCATAGAGGATGCAGTGGGAGGCATAGAAGCCGCCCGCGCCGCCGGCATGCACTCAATAGCGGTAGCCGCCAGCCATACAAGGGAAGAACTCGAAATTGCAGACCTGGTAGTGGACTCTCTGGCTGAGGTGAGCGCGCCCGACATTGAAAAGCTCATCCAAAAATGAGATACTGACAGGCTGATATTATTGGAGGATTTATGATAGAACGTTCACTGATACTGGTTAAACCCGATGCTGTCGAAAAAGGCTCCAGCGGAGCTATCATCGGACGGCTGGAAAACGCGGGGCTTACGCTTGTAGCTCTCAAAATGTTACAAATGGATCAGGCGCTGGCTGAAAGACATTACGCTCCGCACAAGGAGAAACCCTTTTTCAAGGGATTGATGGAATTCATTACTTCAGGGCCTATCGTGGCCGCTGTATTCGAAGGTGAAGATGCCATAGCCACGGCGCGCACGGTCATGGGAGCCACCGACCCCGAAAAGGCTGCCGCCGGCAGCATCCGCCGGGATTTCGGCACGAATATCGAGCGCAACGCCGTGCATGGTTCGGATTCGGCGCAGACAGCCGAGCACGAGATAAAACTCTACTTTAAGGATTCGGAAATAACGAGTTATACCCGCAAGTAATACCTAAGCCATGCGGATGAGGGGTTTGGCGGCTCCCCACGCCTCATCCAGCCTGTAGCGCTCACGTTCATCCGGCGAGAATATATGTACGATAACATCGCCGTAATCCAGAAGCATCCATCCGGAAGCGGCGGTGCCTTCGCGATGCAGCGGGGGCGTTCCTGCTTCCTGTTTGATGACTTGCGAGATTTCATTGGAGATGGCATCAAGCTGGCGTGACGAATCGCCGCTCACTATAACAAAATAATCGGCAAAACTGCACACGCCGCGGGTATCCAGCAGTAAAATATCTGATGCCAGTTTATCGCCGGCGATATCTATTATGCGTTTGGCTTTATCGATAGATTCCAGAGTATATCTCCCTTTGTTGATTATAGCACAGCTTATGTTTCCATCCACAGTTATCAAGACGGCAGAATAAAACGGTTTGACAGTCCAAAACCACACTCTTATACTTCTCCGTCAAAGGATTGTCTTCATGTAAGGAAAATATCGGGCAGAGATATACCTGACAAAGGTGGACATCTCAAATCCCGAATAGACCGACACTAAAAGGAATACAGCATGGACAGTATTTTTTCTGACCGCATCTCGGATGTTCCCAGATCGTTTATTCGCGAAATTCTGAAAGTCACGCTTGACCATACAGTAATTTCCTTTGCCGGAGGATTACCCAACAGAGAACTTTTTCCGGTTGAAGAGATCAAAAGAGCAACCGATAAAGTCTGGGACAATTTCGGAACTGATATTCTGCAATACAGCAACTCGGAAGGATACTCCGGGCTCAGGGAACTGATAGCCAAACGCTATTACGACAAGAAAAACCTTGATATTCCGGTAGAGAATATTTTGATTACCAACGGTTCCCAGCAGGGGCTGGACCTGCTGGGGAAGATACTGGTTAATGAAGGCGACGACATCATAATAGAAGAACCGGGATATTTGGGGGCAATTCAGGCACTTTCCATGTTCAAGCCCAGATTTAATCCCGTACCGCTTGCCCCGGACGGCATGAACGTCAGCATGCTTAAATCTGTTATGTCATCAAGACACCCCAAACTGATTTATACAGTCCCCAATTTCCAAAACCCGTCAGGCATTTCGTATTCAGAGCAGACCCGTCATGAGATGGCCGACATTCTTAACAATACCGGTACGCTGCTTGTTGAAGACGACCCTTATGGAGATTTGAGGTATTCCGGCAGCGATAAACCGTCGTTCAAAACCATACTGCCGGACAGTACCATCCTGCTCGGCTCATTTTCCAAGATAGTTGTCCCAGGCTTCCGTCTGGGATGGATTGTGGCGCAGGATGAGATTATGGAAAAGCTCATCATCGCCAAGCAGGCCGCAGACCTGCACACCAGCCGGTTCACGCAGTGCATCATCTACCAATACCTGAAGGATAACGACATAGAAGCGCATATCCGCAAGATAAAAGAGGCCTATGGCAGGCAACTTGCGGCCATGCTCGACAGCATAGACAGGTACTTTCCTGCGGAGGTTTCGCATACAACCCCCGAAGGGGGCATGTTTTTGTGGGCAAGTCTGCCGGAGAATGTCTCATCAAGAAAACTGCTCGATCTGGCCGTAAAGGACAAGGTAATTTTCGTGCCGGGCGATCCATTCTATATCAACAGGCGAGACAGCAACACCATGAGGCTCAACTTTTCCTGTTCGGATGAAGCGACTATCGAACTGGGGATAAAAAGACTCGGCAAGGCCATCGGGCAATTGCTGAAATAATAACCGGATTTCGTCCCAAACTTCCTGACGCTTAAAAACCCTGAGCATCGGAAACGCTGGCTTCAACCATCTTTCTGCTGCTATACTCTAGCAATGGCAAAACTGCTTTTCGGCACAGCCGGCATACCGCTCAGTACACGCCCTCAGGAAACCGGCGAAGGTATTCGCCGCGTGGCCGCGCTGGGGCTGGATTGCATGGAAATAGAATTCGTCGAGGGAGTTTATCTCGATGAAGCACACGCTAGGGCTATGGCCGGCATCGCCCGCAACAACAATGTGCGCCTTTCAGTGCATGCCCCATACTATCTGAACTTCAACGCTCACGAGAAGTCCAAGCTCCATGCCAGCCAGGCATTACTGTACAAGACCGCTAAAATAGCCAATTTCTGCGAAGCTAAAAGCGTGGTTTTCCACGCCGGGTTTTACCTTGGCGACCCGCCGGAACAGGCATATCAGGTTGTAAAGGCTTCGCTGCAGGCCGTGATAGATAAAATGAAGGAAGATGGCAACCCCGCCGTCCTGCGGCCTGAAAGCTCCGGCAAGGCCAGCCAGTTCGGCACCATAGATGAAATAGCTTCACTTTCCAACGAGTTGTCTGGAGTCGCCCCCTGCATAGACTTCGCCCACTGGCATGCCCGTAGCGGGGATAATAACTCCTACGAAGAATTCTGCGGACTATTGCGGGATTTGAAAAAACGGCTGGGAGAATCCGCATTACAGGATATGCACATCCATATCTCAGGCATAGAATACGGCAAAAGCGGAGAAAGAAAACATCTGCCGCTGCTGGCATCGGATATGAGATACGATGATTTACTGAGAGCGCTTAAAGACTATGAAGTTAGCGGCACGGTGATATGCGAGAGCCCCAACCGCGAAGAGGATGCGCTGCTATTAAAGGAAAGCTATCGAAAGGTTTAGCCCTTTTGTCATCCCAGAATACCAGCGATAACCAGCCGCACCCCGCCCAGAGCCAGCGCCAGCACCAGCAGGCGGATAATAAGAAGTCCTTTTAGTTTAGGAGATAGCCAGGCTCCTACCTGTGCTCCAGGTATTACTCCCAGCGCTATCCAAAGCAGTACCTGCCAGCTTTGGGCGTAAGCCCCGGAAGCAGCATGTGTAACTGTACCTGTAAGGCCGGTAAAAACCAGAATAAAATGTGAGGTGGCCGTGGCGATATGCGCGGGAAAACCAAGCATGTATATCAGCGCGGGAACATGGATTATGCCGCCGCCAATACCCAGCAATCCGGCAATAAAACCCACGCCGAAGCTGAGCAGTATGCCTAGAGAACGATTGCAGTTATAGGTAAAAGTTTCACCCTTGCTGTCAATAAGCACGACACGCCGATGTCCGGGTTTTACGCCCGGGGTCACTTCTACCCTTGGCCGCATCCAGATTATGCCCGAAAAGATCAGCAAAACCACTCCAAAAAGGATCTCGAATAATCGCTGCGGCAGAAACCTCAGTACCCAGACTCCAAAAACCGTGCCCGGCACGGTAGCCAGAGCAAAAAGCAGGCCGTTGCGGAAATCTATGCGGCGCTGGCGCACATATGCGACCGTGCCAGAAAGCGCATTGATAAAAACTACTCCCATAGTAACACTGGTAAGCGTTCCGGGTTGGGCGTCGGGATAGAGGATAAGCAGCACAGGAGTCAGCACCGCCGCCCCGCCGATACCCACCAGCGTGCCGTAGCCGCCGGCCAGAAACCCCAGGCCTATCAGACACAAAACAAGCGGAATGCCGCTCAGAAATTCAGCAGTACCCATAAATAAAACGGTTAAATCAGATTTTCCCCAATAAATAGAGCTACCAGTATATTAAGTTATTGAGTTTAAATAAAGCAAATCCAGTCATCCCGTAAAAGATAATCAGGCTATTTTAACCTTAAAATATTTTATATGTTATACTGATATGAGCGAAAGGTAGGAGCTTTTTCCCATGAAAATACTCTGGAAACGCAGTTTTTTACTATATGCCATTGCCATACTGGCAGCCATAACTTTTTTCACCATAGTGCTGCCGGAAACAAAAACCAATCCTGAAGAAATACCTATTTCACAGCTTGTAATTATGTCACAGGCGCATGAAATCAGGTCTCTTGAGGTAATTGAAGACACTATCAACATCACCGCCACCGACGGCACAAAATACGTCACCACCAAGCCAGGCAGCACCGATTTCTATGCCATCACAGGACTGGACCTGACCGGAGTCATCGTGGATGCAGTCCCGCCCGCAGGAATAGACTGGGGCAGCATACTGCTGTCTATTGTCCCGTTCTTTCTAATCGGCATATTCTTCATGTTTATATTCAACCAGGCCAAAGGAGCCAATAACCAGGCCATGAGTTTCGGACGCTCACGCGCCAAGCTGTTCAATGCCGACAAGCCCACAGTCACGTTCGAAGATGTAGCCGGAGTGGAGGAATCCAAGCAGGACCTGTGCGAGATCGTAGAGTTTCTTAAATCACGCGAGAAATTCCAGGCGCTGGGAGCCCGCATTCCCAAAGGCGTGCTGTTAATAGGCCCGCCCGGAACAGGCAAAACTTTGCTTGCGCGTGCTGTGGCTGGAGAAGCAGGCGTGCCTTTCTTTTCCATTAGCGGCTCGGAGTTTGTCGAAATGTTTGTCGGCGTGGGCGCATCCCGCGTGCGAGATCTTTTCGATCAGGCCAAGCGCAGCGCGCCCTGCATTATTTTTATAGACGAGATAGACGCCGTAGGCCGGCAGCGCGGAGCCGGGCTGGGCGGCGGACATGACGAGCGAGAGCAGACGCTTAATCAGATACTGGTGGAAATGGACGGCTTCGACACCAACGTCAGCGTAATAGTAATGGCAGCCACCAACCGCCCCGATATTCTTGACCCTGCGCTACTGCGCCCCGGACGTTTCGACCGCCGTGTGGTGCTGGATAGGCCGGACATCATCGGGCGCACGGCAATACTTAAAGTGCATACGAGAGGCAAGCCTATTGCCCCCGAAGTAGACCTGGAAGTCATCGCCAGACTCACCGCAGGGTTCTCAGGCGCGGATCTTTCCAATCTGGTCAACGAATCCGCCATTCTGGCGGCGCGTAAAAACAAAAAGGTCATAGAAATGCTCGAACTGGAAGAAAGCATCGACCGTGTGCTGATGGGGCCGGAACGCAAGAGCCGCCGTATGACACTTAAAGACAAAGAAATTACGGCTTACCACGAAGCCGGTCATGCCCTGGTGGGGCACCTGTTGAAAAACCTCGAACCCATCAGAAAGGTCACCATCATCCCGCGAGGCATGGCGGGCGGTTATACCAAGCCGCTGGTAGAAGACAAGCTGTATCACATGCGTTCCTACATAGAGGATACGCTGGCTATGGCGCTCGGCGGAAGAGCTGCAGAAGAAATCACTTTTAATGAAATGTCCACAGGGGCTTCCCAGGACATCAAGGAAGCCACTGACCTGGCGCGCCGCATGGTCACCAACTACGGCATGAGCGACCTGCTTGGCCCGCGCACATTCGGGCAGAAAGAAGAAATGGTATTCCTCGGACGGGAGATAACGGAACAACGTGATTACGGCGACAAAGTTGCCGACCAGATAGACAATGAAGTAAACCGGCTGATTCAGGATGCTCACAAGAAAGCCACAAAACTACTTACAGAGAACAGGGCTAAGCTGGTGCAGCTGGCAAAAGCATTGCTGGAAAAAGAGATGCTGGAAGGCCCTGACCTGGATGCAGTTTTCAATACTCCGCCTTCTGAAACCAAACTTGCTGTAAAAAAACCTGTTGCTTCAGCAAAAAAGACCTCCGCAGCTGAAAAGTCAAAGGCCATAAAGACCGAGAAAACAAAGGATAATTCAACGGGCATTTTACGTCAGCCCAAACAGTCGCCGTCGCCTTCATGAGGATAAAAATGTTACAACAAAAGATTTTTACACGCATAGTCAATGAACCTTTATCGCCGGATGCCGTGGTCAATCTGGTTCGCACCAGAGACAGTGGCTGTGTGGCGACATACGTCGGCCTGATCCGCGACAATTCGCACGACAAACCAGTGCGCACGGTAGAATACAGGGATCCCGACGGTACCGCCGAGACCGGATTGAAATCCATAATCGAAGAAGCAATGAAACGCTGGCCGATAAATGCCATGGCTATCTATCACCGCAT
>CAYRSY010000041.1:1840-11821 GCA_964427105.1 uncultured Dehalococcoidales bacterium | reverse complement strand
CTCAGCAACAAGACGCTGGCGCTGCTTTTTGAGAAGCCGTCGCTGCGTACGCGTCTCAGCTTCGAAATGGCCATGAAACAGCTCGGCGGGCATGTGCTTTATCTCTCCCCTGCCGAAGTGGGGCTGGGCAAACGCGAATCCGTGGCGGATGTGGCGCGTGTTTTATCCCGCTATGTGGACGTTATCTCTGCCCGCACCTTCAGCCACGAAACGCTGGAAATGCTGGCAAAGCATGCCGACATTCCGGTAATCAATGCCCTTTCCGATACGGAGCATCCCTGCCAGGCGCTGGCGGATTTGCTTACCATACATGAACATAAGGGCAAACTTAAAGGGCTGACTCTGGCTTTTGTCGGAGACGGCAATAACGTTGCCGCCAGCCTTGCGCTGGCCTGCGGATTGTCAGGCATGAATTTCAATATCGCTTCACCCGAAGGTTATGAGCTTAACCCTGCTATACTCGAAAGAGCGCAGATTATGGCCGAGAGCAGCGGCGCTGAAATAGAATGCGGGCATGATCCGCGTATTGCCGTAAGGGGAGCGGACGTGGTGTATACAGATACCTGGACCAGCATGGGGCAGGAAGCTGAGAATGCCGCGCGTATAGAAGCTTTCACCGGGTATCAGGTGGACGGCGCTTTGATGGCGCTTGCCGATGCTGACGCTATTTTTATGCATTGCCTGCCGGCGCACCGCGGGCAGGAAGTTACCGACGAGGTCATGGAGAGCAAGGCTTCCGTCATATTCGATCAGGCGGAAAACCGCCTGCATGCGCAGAAAGCCGTGCTGGCGCAGCTTCTCGGAGGAGCCGGCATATTGCCGGGTTGCCGTTAATAATTGTTTAAAGACGGATAATTTGCAGTCCGTCACCGATAATTTTCCGTCCGGGTTTAAGGAATCGAACGCATTGATGCCGAATGAAGATAAGGGAACCGAACAGAATATTCCGCGCTCTGCGCATGTAAAACCCCTCGTAGCTATTGTGGGGCGGCAGAACGTGGGCAAGTCCACCTTGCTCAACCGTCTGGCGGGCAGGCGTATAGCTATTGTGGAAGACCTTCCTGGCACAACACGCGACAGGCTTACCGCTGAAGCAAGTTGGCTGGATAAAGAGTTCACGGTTATAGACACGGGCGGGGTGGAAGCCAGTGGAAGCTCCTCTTTTTCAGATGAGATTAACCGCCAGGTGAAAATAGCCGTAGATGAGGCTGATGTTATCCTTTTTCTGGTGGATGCCAGAGATGGTCTTTTGCCCAGCGATGATGAACTGGCGGCTTTGCTTCGCCCTGTTAAAGACCGCATTATCCTGGTGGTGAACAAGGCGGATAACGACAGACTCGAAATGGCGGCGCCCGAATTTTTCCGTCTGGGACTGGGAGAGCCTGTCAGCATCAGCGCCTATCACGGCAGAGGCATTAACGACCTGATGGACGCATTGATGAAGCTTTTGCCGCAATCCCCCGCCCTTCCCCCTGAGGCAGAATCCGCTGAAATCCTTAAAATTGCCCTGGTAGGACGTCCCAACGTGGGCAAGTCCATGATACTTAACCGGCTGCTCGGCCAGGAGCGTGTTATCGTCAGTTCCATTCCCGGCACTACGCGCGATGCTATCGATACAACTCTTGACTTTAATGGTCAAAGCGTTATACTAATAGATACGGCTGGCATTAAAAGACGTGGGCGTCAGGGCGGAGGCGTGGATAAATACAGTGTTATACGCTCGCTCGAAGCCATTGACCGCTCAGATATAGTTATATTGGTACTGGATGCAAGTGAGCTGGTTACAGCTCAGGATCTTCACGTCGCGGGATATATTCAGCAAGCCTACAAAGGCGTTATTATTGTGGTTAACAAGTGGGATCTGGCTAATAATCTGGATAAGAGTGAAGTCGCCCGTTGTTTGCACTCGAATTTTAAATTTATGCGCTACGCTAATGTCCTTTATACCTCGGCGCTGGAGGGCAGCGGCCTGTCCGATATTATGCCTGAGGTTATCAATGTTTATCAGGAGCGGCTCAAGCGGATAGGCACCGCCGAGCTCAACAGCACTGTGCAGCAGGTGCTGGCGGCGCATACACCGCCGCATAAGGGCCGCAATATCCTGAAGTTCCTTTACGTTACCCAGGCGGAAGTTAATCCGCCGACCTTCATATTCTTTGTCAATGACTCTTCGTTGATTCACTTCTCATATCAACGCTATCTTGAAAACGCTCTCCGGCGCAATTTCGGCTTTGAAGGGACCCCGCTGCGGCTCATTTTTAAAACCAGGGGTGAAAAGAAATGATAGTTATGCAGTTCGTGTTAGCAGCCATTGTCGCTTATCTTTTGGGATCGATTCCATTCGGGATAATCGTGAGTAAAATGCAGGCCAGTGTCGATATCCGCAATTACGGCAGCGGAAGGACGGGAGGCACCAATGTGCTGCGCACCCTGGGGCGCAAGGCTTTCGTCATTGTTGCCGCAGGTGATATTCTCAAGGCGGCTGTAGCCGTGCTGATCGCCGGCGTAATAGTCAGTGAAGGCAATATAGTTATAGGAACATTGCATTTCGGGCATTATTCCGCCCAGGTGCTTGCCGGAATATGCGCCATACTGGGGCATATTTTCCCTGTATTCGCTAAATTCAAAGGCGGGCGTGGGGTTGCTACCTTTATCGGCGGGCTGGCTGCCATCTGCCCCGTAGCCGCGCTGCTGGGCGGTGAAATACTGATCATCGGAGCCGGACTGTCAGGGTTTGCCTCTCTCGGAAGCATCACAGGCGTCATCAGCGCTTACGCCATTATGATTCCCCTGATCTTCTTTTATGGTCTTCCAATAGAATACCTGTACTACGTTATCATCGGCGCGCTTATTGTTGTAATAGCCCATCGCGATAATCTGAACAGGCTGCTAACCGGCAAGGAACGCAAGCTGAACCAGAAAACCCCGTCGAACTCGGATCTGGCAGCCTGAAGCCGAATGGCTGTTTATAAATCCCTTTTCCCGAATACCACGATTGTCAAATCCCGAGATGGGAAATTTCCTTGCTTAAGCGAAATTTGAAACAGGTTGATGCCACGGCCGCAAGGCCGCGGGAAGTTTATTGAAAGAATAATAACAGAATGGCTAAAATCTGCGTTATCGGCACGACAAGCTGGGGTATGACTATGGCCATTCTTTTATCCCGGCAGGGCGCCGAGGTCAGGCTGTGGGCGCGGACGGAAGAAGAAGCCGAAAGGCTGCGCAGCAAAGGGCCGGATAAACGCGTTATGGGGAATGTTTCTTTCCCGCCTTCCCTCAGTGTTACCTCCTCGGTTAAAGAAGCCATGACATCATCCTCTGCCGTCATTATGGCAGTGCCTTCACAGACTATGCGCCTGAATATCGCATTGATCAAGCCGTATCTTAAAGTATCCAAACTGATTATAAGCGCCGCCAAAGGCATTGAAATCGGCTCCAACAAGCGAATGTCGCAGGTTATTGCCGACGAGATAGACCCCGTTTATCATAAAAACATTTGCGTCATATCCGGGCCGAATCTGTTCCGCGAGATACTGGACGGACTGCCTGCCGCTACGGTAGTGGCGGCCAGGGACGAAGCTATCGCCCAGAAAGCGCAAAAAATATTCGGGGGCCCCAACTTTTCGGTTTATACCAACCACGACGTGACCGGTGTGGAACTGGGAGGAGCGCTCAAGAATATTATTGCGCTGGGAGCAGGCATGGTTGACGGATTGAAATACGGCGACAATGCCAAAGCGGCCTTTATTACCCGGGGACTGACCGAGACAGCGGCTTTCTCTGTAGCGCTCGGAGCCAATCCGCTGACGCTGTCGGGGCTATCCGGCCTGGGAGACCTTATAGCTACCTGTTCTTCCAACCTCAGCCGCAATCACTATGTAGGCGCAGAACTAACCAAAGGGCGTTCCCTTGAGGATATCCAAAAGTCCATGGTGGGGGTAGCCGAGGGCGTCACTACCGTTGCTGCCGTGTGGGATCAAGCCAGAAAGCTTAACCTGGAAATGCCCATTACTGAAAAACTCTACCATGTTCTTTACGATAATGTTCCTGTCTGTGATGTAATGGCGGAGATACTTGGCACCAGTTGCCGCCATGAACTGGCGGGACGCCGCTGGAACTTTTCCTCCTGGCGCAAACGCAGCTTTTAGAAATTTATACCGGCAATCAGCTTTCAGCTTTCAGGAATCGGCAGTCAGCTATTAGAAAATAGCTATCAGAGGACAGGCCGCAAGCCTCTTTTCATTTCTCAACCGCAGAGATAATCGGCAAACCCGTGTAATACTTTTCCACGCTCCCCGTATATCATTTCAGCAGGACATTGACACGACGCTATGCGGAAGACGTATCATTGAGTAACTCTGCGCCTGTCTTGCGCAAAGGATGTAAGATGAAAAAAGCATTATCCCTGTTTTTTATTGCTCTTGCGGTAATTTTGCCTGTTGCAGACGCTCACTTGTGCTCTGCCAATTCCGCAGAGCCTCCGTCGGTGATAATTATTGTGCCGAACGCACCTCATGACCTTGAAATCGAGCTGGGATACAGCAATATTAAAGCCTATAGAACCGATAAAGTCATAGAAAGCTATTTTTGCTTTTACAAGTATGACCTCAAGCAATCTTTTGATTACACTCTGCGGGTGAAAACTGAAGATGGCGTCTTTGAAGTAACGCCGGATTTCCAACTCGATTCGTATAATAGTGTTTTCACTCTGGATTTGAAAAATCAAACACTAACTCCCGGCAAGCCGCTGGCGATTTCCATCGCCTTGCCTGCTTTGAGAATACTTCTGACTCTGGCAATCGAGGCCGGTGTATTCTGGCTGTTCGGGTACCGGAGTAAAAGGTCGTGGATAGCGTTTCTGGTTATCAACCTGGTAACGCAGGCATTCGTAAACATATGGCTCATAAGCGGCTTCAATCCTTTGCAAAGCTATATGATTTTCATGCTTGTGCTAGCTGAAATACTGGTATTTATTTTTGAACTGATCGCATTTTTGCTGTCCGTAAAGGAACATGGTAAATTGCGCACGGCAGGGTATGTTATGGCGGCTAACCTGCTGAGCCTGATTGCCGGCGGTTATCTGATTACCGTTTTGCCGGTTTGATGAACCATGCGTGTGTGAGGCGTTTATGGCAACAGACCTTGATTTTATAGAGTATGTCTGCGAACAGGTGAAGGGCGCGGGCGTTGTTACCTGCAGAAAAATGTTCGGCGAATATATGGTCTATATCAATGCCAGACCGGTTTTGCTGGTGTGCGATAACACCGTTTATGTGAAAATGCTGGATTGTATCAAGGATTTGATGGCGGATGCCGAAGTCGGCCTTCCGTACGATGGCGCCAAACCTCACTATATACTGGATATCGATAACAGCGCACTTAGCTGCGAAGCCGTGCGCATACTGGAGCCGGTTACGCCCCTCCCGAAGCCGCGCAGGAGGAAGAATTGAAGCGGGAATAGAGCTGCGGATTCGATTATAGAAAGAAGGCATCGCCGTACGGCGATGCCTTCACTGTTTCAGCGATGGCGCTATCCTGCGCTATTTCTTTTTCTTTTCCTCGAAGCTCTCGGCCAGTTCCTCGAACAGGCGTTTTTGCTCTTTGGTAAGTTTGTCCGGGGTAACCACTACGAGGCGCACAAGCTGATCGCCTTTGCCCGAACGCCGGAAACGCGGTATGCCCTTGCCTTTTAGCGTGAATACCTCGTCTGCCTGGCTGCCGGCCGGCACTTTCAACGGCGTGTCTCCGTACAGCGTGGGTATGTTAATTTCCACCCCCAGCGCCGCCTGCGCGAAGTTGATTCTAAGGTCATATATGACGTTGTCATCATCCCGCTGGAAGAATTCGTGCGGCTTGACTCGTATGCCTACAATTATATTGCCTGCCCCGCCTCCGCGCTCACCGGCGTTCCCCTGTCCGTTTAGCTGCAGCCTCATGCTGTCGCTTACGCCTGCCGGGATAACAAGTTTTATATCGCGGGTGAAGCGTTCATGACCGCTGCCGTGGCAATGGGTGCAGGATTCGGTTATTATCTTGCCGCTGCCTCCGCAATTTGGACACATGACAACGTTGGTGAATCGTCCGAAGAGGCTCTGCTGAACCCGCTGCACCTTGCCGCTTCCGCGGCATTCGGAGCACTGCGCCATCTGTGAACCGGGCTTGGCCCCGCTGCCCTGACAGACAGAACAGTATTCACTTCGGGTAATGTTAAGCTCTTTATCCGCCCCGAGAGCCGCCTCTTCGAATGTGATTTCAAGCATTATTTGAATATCGCTGCCGCGCACAGGGGCGTTGCGGCTGGTGGCGGAGGCGTCGCTGAATACATTGAAAAAATCCTCAAAAATGCTGCCCATGCCGCCCATGCTGCCGAAACCGAAGTCTTCAAAGCCGCGCGAAGATCCATCTACGCCGGCATGCCCGAAGCGGTCATAAGAGCGGCGCTTTTCAGGGTCGCAAAGAACCTGATAAGCTTCGCTGGCTTCCTTGAACTTGTCGGCAGCCCCGTCTCCCGGATTTTTGTCAGGATGATACTGGAACGCCAGTTTGCGGAAGGCTTTCTTGATATCCTCCGCATTGGCATCCCTCCCCACTCCCAGCACTTCATAATAGTCGCGTTTTGTTGCCATGTCTGTCCCTACTCCGCCCTTTTTGCTTCCCTGGATAGATAATCGAAAAATACATACGCGAAGGCTGCAGTTCTGGCCCATGCAGGAACAGCCCCGTGGCGCATAACATCAACCATAACCTGTTTGGCGGTCTGTGGACGCTTGCGGCGGGGTTCCATGCGTACAATGGATGGGGGCGCTTCTGCCATCGCCAGCTTCTGATCGTATATTTTGCGCCTGGCAGGGTCGCTGAGCGTCTCGTAAGACTCGATTATGCTCCGCAGCTTCTTGTTGGCCCAGTCTTCTTTCCCCGGGTTATGGTCGGGGTGGTAGCGCATAGCCTTTTTGCGGAAGGCAGCTTTTATCTGCCGTGTGGTTGCCACGCGTTTAACTGCCAGTATTTGATAATAGTCTTTGCTTGCTGCCATGTATCCGTTTTCTATCCTGAATTCAGGAGCGAAGGGCTAGAGAAAACTCCAGCCCTTCGCTGTTTTCACGAAACTATATTATAACCCCGAAAGGGTTTTAATGCTAGACCTCTCTGAATTCACCCTCAACCGTGCCCTCATCTGGTTTGTCGCCGGGAGGAGGTTCACCCTGTCCGCCGCCCTGTTCTCCTCCGGGAGGAGGCTGTTGTCCCTCGGCCTGCCCATAGACATGGCTGCCGGCCTTTTGCAGAGCCTTGGAAACCTCTTCCGAAGCGGCTTTCATGCGTTCCAGATCATTGGCCGTGATAGCCTGTTTGAGCTCTTCCACCCTGGATTTTATCTCGGAAGCGATATCCTCCGGGATCTTGTCCTTGTTATCTGTCAGAGTCTTTTCCGCCTGATAGGCCAGACTGTCCGAAGTATTGCGCACCTCGGCCTCTTCCTTGCGTTTGGCATCCTCAGAGGCATGAGCCTCCGCTTCTTTCTGCATCTTCTCGATATCGTCTTTGGAGAGGCCGGAAGACACGGTTATAGTTATCTTCTGTTCTTTCCCCGTGCCTTTGTCGCGTGCCTTGACGTTGAGGATGCCGTTGGCGTCAACATCGAAAGTTACCTCGATTTGCGGAATGCCGCGCGGGGCGGGCAGGATGCCGTCCAGCATGAATTTGCCCAGCTGCCGGTTGTCCGTAGCCATGGGGCGTTCGCCCTGAAGCACGTTAATTTCCACGCTGGGCTGGTTATCCGAAGCGGTGCTGAAGACCTGGGTCTTCGATGTAGGGATGGTTGTGTTGCGCGAGATAAGCGGGGTTGCGACTCCGCCCATAGTCTCGATGCCCAGCGTCAGCGGGGTAACATCCAGCAGCAGCACGTCTTTGACCTCGCCCTTGAGAACGCCGCCCTGGATAGCCGCGCCTATGGCTACAACCTCATCAGGATCGACGCTTTTATTAGGCTCTTTGCCGAAGAGTTCCTTTACTTTTTGCTGCACCAGCGGCATACGTGTCTGTCCGCCGACAAGTATAATCTCATCTATCTGGGATGCCGTCTTGCCGGAATCGGTTAAAGCCTGGCGGCATGGCCCCATGGTCTTTTCTACCAGATCCATAACCAGTTGTTCCAGCTTGGACCGGGAGAGAGTAATGTTAAGGTGCTTGGGGCCGGAGGCATCTGCGGTGATGAATGGCAGATTGACCTCGGTGGACTGCACTGTGGAAAGCTCTATCTTGGCTTTTTCGGAGGCTTCCTTGAGGCGCTGCATGGCCATTTTATCCTTGCGCAGATCTATGCCCTGGTCGCGCTTGAATTCATCGGCCAGCCAGTCCATTATCTTCTGGTCGAAGTCGTCGCCGCCGAGGTGAGTGTCTCCGTTGGTGGATTTTACCTGGAACGTGCCTTCGCCGAGTTCCAGAATGGAAATATCGAAAGTGCCGCCTCCCAGGTCGTAAACGGCGATGGTTTCATCCTTTTTCTTGTCCAGCCCATAGGCCAGAGCGGCAGCGGTGGGCTCGTTGATGATGCGCAGGACGTTAAGTCCGGCGATCTGCCCCGCGTCCTTGGTGGCCTGTCGCTGCGAGTCGTTAAAATATGCCGGAACTGTAATAACCGCATCAGTTACTTTTTCGCCCAGGTAGGCTTCGGCGTCGGCCTTGAGTTTTTGCAGGATCATGGCCGAGATCTCGGGCGGTGTGTATTCCTTGCCTCCCATCACGACTTTGACTTCGTTGTTGGGGCCGCGCGTTACCTTGTACGGCTTGCGTTTGACATCATCTTCAACCGAGAGTTCACGCCCGGCCGGCTCGCCCCACTTGCGTCCCATAAAACGCTTGATAAGATAAACTGTATTTTCCGGATTGACGATGGCCTGACGGCGGGCTACCTGCCCGACCAGCCTCTCGCCGTTTTTGCTTACCGCAACCACTGAGGGTGTGATATTTCCGCCTTCGGCTGACGGAATGACGACTGGTTCGCCGCCCTGCATGACGGCTATTTCACTAAAGGTAGTTCCAAGATCGATACCAACTGCTTTTCCCATTAATTTTTTACTCCTCTCCTAGTTCGATTATAAATATATTTATAAAATTTTTACTTTCTAATATTTAGATTCATACGGGTTTCATATTTGATTATTGCTCTGGATTCAGACTGTTTCCTCCGCCTCTGCTTCTCCTTCTCCGTTGCCTACCATTACTCTCGATGGTCTGAGAACCCGATCGTTGAGCATGTAACCTTTTTGTAATTCCTGCACTACAACTCCGTCTTTGCCGGGCGCGCAGCCGGTGGCTTCATGAAGGGAAGGGTCGAAAATCTCCTCCAGCGCCTTGATCGGTGAAAGCCCCGCCGTTTCCAGCGATGTCTCCAGCTTGCGGGCGATGCCGTTGATGCCTTCCATCCATGGATCATCCGCCATCGATTGTGGAACGTGCTCTATGGCTCTGTTAAAATCATCCAGAACCGGCAGTATCCTGAGTATCAGGCTGGCATTGGCGTATTTGATAGCTTCGCACTTATCCATCTCCAGCCGTTTCTTGAAATTAGTGAAATCAGCCTGGGCACGCTGCCAGCTTTCCAGATATTCCTGGGCTTTTGCCCTGGCTTCTTCTAATTCTTTTTCCAATGTTTTCTCTTCAGCCGGAGGAGATAATTCTTCCGGTCTTTCCGTAATATCGTTGTGTTCGGGCTTGTCTTCAAATCTGTCTTCGGTCATTTTCCCTTCCTGAATGAGTTTAGTTGTTCTTCTCGTGCCTGCGGGTTTCAGACTCCATTCCGTAAAGCTCGGTTACCAGCAGGCTGATAAGCGAGGATACATAACTGATAACGGCTATGGTGCGTTCATATTCCATGCGGGTAGGGCCTACTACTGCTATGCTGCCGAGCGGTTCATCGGGCAGCCCGTAACGGCTGATAACCAGGCTGCATTCACGCACGGCTTCATCTTTGTTCTCGCGTCC
>CAYRSY010000041.1:0-1740 GCA_964427105.1 uncultured Dehalococcoidales bacterium | reverse complement strand
TGTGCGGCGAAAAGCTTGTTGAGCCTCCCTGCCATATTCGCCAGCGCTTCCTGCGACGTGGGTTCTTCGAGCGTTATCAGTTGCTGGCGCACTTTTGCCCCATGCAGCACCAGCACAGCCAGAGCCAGGTTAGGCTGTATGGATACCAGCTCCACGTGTTTGAATTTGGCTGAAGTAGGACGCGGCGTAGTTACTATAGCCACGTTCTTTACCTGCTGTGCCAGCAGTGTGACTGCCAGGTTAAGCCATTCCTCCAGCTTGTCCTCTACCTGATGGAAGAGATGGTTGATTAGAAACTGCTCTTCTATAGGCAGTTCCATGATCTTCAGTGTGCCTACATAATGACGATAGCCTTTATCTGAAGGTACTGATCCAGCCGCGTGGTGCGGGCGCAGTATATATCCGTCTTCCTCCAGATGGGCAACGTCGTTGCGTACGGTAGCTGAACTTACGTCCAGACCGCACTCATCCAGCACGCTGGAGGATGATACCGGCGCAGCACGCGATATGTACTGGCGGATTATCGAATTCAGAATCAGTTCTTCACGAGGTCTTAACATCGCATTAGCAATCTATCATTGAGACTGCTAATAATCTAGCATGTCTAACACTGGTTTGTCAAGGGGTATTGGGTAAACTCCAAGCACTAAATTCCAAACCCTAAATAAGCACTAATATTCAAATTACAATGTTCAAAAAAGATTCTTATCCAGCCTTGATGATTATCGTTTGGAGAGAGGGCATATCCGGGATTGCCACGTCAGCCTGCGGCTGCCTCGCAATGGAGAAAAAGTAGGAAAAGTACTGATATCGAATAACGATGTTAGAAATGTTTGTAATTTTAGATTTTGTATTTTGAATTTATTTAGGGTTTAGTTATTGGAATTTGCGTTAAGGGTTTGGCTTGCTGTCCCCATTCATGCTATAATCAATCTTTAGTTGAACTTTATGGAGTAAGAACGTGGCTAAAGCAGCAGCAAAAAAAGTAGAAAAGCCCAATACCGATGCCTCTACCTTTGTGGAGAATGTCAGTAAAAAAGGCACCGCCATGAACGGCCGCCGCATCAATTTCGGCTTCACGCGCCGCAAGCGCAAAGCTAACTAACAGAAGCGCAGCCGGCATATAACCTGCAATCAGGGCTGAATGATTTTTACCTTCTCTCTCACTGCGAGGGGGAGGGTAAATTATTTTTCGAAGGGGTGTCCCTTTTTATCAAAGTCAGGCAGATAATTCTGCGGCGCATCCAGTCCCTGCACCCAGCCGTTCTCCAAACCCGATTCCTCCAGCGAGCGCATAACCTCATCATATTCAGCCTGTGAGATGTGGCGGTTTATTTCAGGGAATTGCAGGGCGCGATGAGTGGGGTGATACTGGCTCATCAGGCTGATAGTTACCTCCTGCGATATATCTCGTGCCAGCCATTTCAACGACTCCGCGCTGCCCGCGATATTTTCCGGCAAAATCAGATGACGTACTATCACGCCGCGCTGCGCAATGTCGTCGGCATCCAGTACCAGTTCTCCTGTTTGACGGAACATCTCCCTGATGGCGGCGCGGGCGGTTTCAGGATAATCTTCTGCATCAGAATATCTGAGGGCATTCTCATTTGTGGCATATTTGATGTCCGGCAGGTATATGTCTATCACCCCGTCCATCTCTTTTAGCGTTTCGAGACTGTCGTAGCCGTTGGTGTTATATACCAGAGGCAGCGTAAGCCCCAAGGGGACGGCGATTGCCAG
>CAYRSY010000040.1:10414-12618 GCA_964427105.1 uncultured Dehalococcoidales bacterium | reverse complement strand
AGTTTAGCCATAGGTATTAGGATACAGGATTGGGGGAAGAAAGACGAACTCCGTTGGTGAATTTACAGTCTACTGGTGCTTATTGAACCAAACTCGCAGGTATTTTTGAGTCTTACGAAAGAAGAAGCCAAGCCAGAGGCTGACGCCGACAAAAAAGGCAGCTAGCTTTATTGCAGAAATAAGGGACCAGATGAACGATGGGTCAGAGTCCAATAATCCGCCTCCTTTTTAGTTGTTCACTATCGGGCAGGCGGCTTTTGGGCAATAAAAAACCTCCATTTGTAAGGAGGCTTGCGCCCTCTTTTCCGCTTTGTAAGCGACCTATCGTGTCCCTTGCGGGATGGCTTTGGCACCTTTAAGAAAGACTAAAGGTTGCCGGGTGGGTCATAAGGCCATAACCTTCGCCACCACTCTCGATAGTAAACATATTCAGTTGTTAAATTGTTGGAAGTATAGCTGGTCTTTACATTTGCGTCAAACCATATAATAAATCTAACTTATCCCTAATCTTTCCCCTAGTTGCGTGGGTATGGTTTTCTCTTTACCCATCCTTAACTCTGCCTGTGATATTCTCAAAACACAAGAAAGGGTAGAAACGGTTGAAAGGAGGTGATACATGAAAGATATTCTCGACAGAGCCATTTTCAAGATGCGATGGCTTTTGTGGCCCCCTCAAAGGCGATATGCCTACCTCTGGAATAGAACTTGCGGCAGATAAAGCCGTTAAATATAACGAGAGTCGGCGCCGGGCAAAAATACGGCGCCGATTCTTTTATCTCACCCACAACCTCTCCCCATCCGTAATAAACTCGATAGTGCCGCTCTCGTCCGTGCGGTAGATGTTAGCCGCTCCCAACCTCCCCGCCAGCCTCTCCAATACCTCCGGCGAGGGATGCCCGTAGTTGTTCTCGCCGACAGAGATAACAGCTATCTGCGGCATGACAACATTCAAAAACTCCCCTGTCGTTGACGTGTCAGAGCCATGATGCGCTACTTTGAGTATAGTCGTCTGGCTCACAATCCTCTCATAGACCAGCTCGTGTTCGCTTTCCCACATGATGTCGCCGGTAAGCAGGAAGCTGATCTCTCCGGCGGTGACCTGCAGCACGACGGAATTATTGTCCACGTCCGACTCCGTACCGGCAAGAGGTACAGCGGGCGGGTTGAGCACATCTATGTTTATATCGTCTATGCTCAACTGCTGGTAAGCCTGTGCCAGCGTAGCTTTTATGTTTTTCTCCGCTATGAGTTTCAGCCACTCGTCGAACAGCGGCTTGTCATATTCCCCTTCGTCTGACGTTGCCAGAGCCGGATATAGCACTTGCCCCACCTCATAACGTTTCAATATCTCCACCAGCCCGGAGATATGGTCGGTGTGGGGATGGGTCATAACCACCAGATCGATGCGCCTGTCCCAGAAGGGCAGTATTTTTCCCAGTTCTGTATTCAAGGCCTGCGGGCTGGGGCCGCCGTCTATAAGGATGTCCGTGCTACCATGACGTATGAGGGTAGCATCGCCCTGCCCCACATCCAGAAAATAGACGTGAACTTTATCGTCCGGGCGGGATATAAAGGCAACCGCGCACAGAGAGAGCACGATAACCAGACTGATGGATAGCCATTTATAAAAAGGCTTCAAGTTTTCATCCTCCCCTCAATCCCCTCAAGGGAGAGAAGAATGAGAATTAGGGCGGGCGATTCATGAATCGCCCCTACGGTTTCACTCTCATACGTCAGGCTATTCGATAGAGATTGCCGCGTCGGCACACCGCAGGCGAGCCTCCTCGCAATGACATTGGAGACAGCCGTTTCGTTCATATTATTTCCATTTCAGCCATAAAGCGCATTCTTTTGCGGCGGTTGAGCCAGATAATTACCAGCATCAGGAATATATAATAGGTTGCTATTATCAAAACCGCCGGGCTTTGCACGTCGAATGCGGCATAAGGCAGGCGGGAGAATACGCGTGCCACCAGCAGCAGATATGTCGTCAGTAGCCAGACAGCCCAGGCGATAACCTGCGCCAGCGGCAAGTATAAAAGTCCGGTGAAGGCGGAGAGCGAGCCGGCAATCATGATGGGCGCCAGTATCGGCACGGCAAATAAAGTCGCAAGAGGCGCAGCCAGAGATATGGCTCCGAAGTAAGCGGCGGAAGCAGGCCAGACCATAAGGGTGGCGGCCAGCGTCATAACGAGGCTTTCCAG
>CAYRSY010000040.1:1424-10314 GCA_964427105.1 uncultured Dehalococcoidales bacterium | reverse complement strand
GCTCCGCTCAGCGCAGTGTAAAACCAGACCGCAGCCAGCGTTATCCAGACGTAAAGATAAAATCTCTTGCCTATCAGATAGCCCAGCATGAGCGACAGCAGTCCCGCGATTATAGTCAGGTTGGCGCCGGAAATAGCCAGCACATGGGTCGTTCCCGAACGAGCAAAGGCGTCATTTATGTCCTGCGGGATGTTGCCGCGCAGCCCCAGTATAATGCCCTGCGCCAGCGATGCCTGCGGCTCTGGCAGCGTACGCGCCATAACATCCGCCAGATCGTGACGCAAGCCGTAAATCCACGCCAGGAGTTGCGAGCCCTCTCCTGTGCCAATCAGCTCTACGTCGGGATATAGCATGGTTGAATACACGGATTGTTTGGCGAGGTATGCCTGATAATCGAAATCCTCGAAGTTTTGCGGCGTTTCCAGCCTGCCTGAAACCTCCAGAAGGTCACCGTAAGAATAAGCAGGATAGCGCGGCGCGTAGAGCATGACCATGCCGGAAACAGGCTGCCATACCCCCTCAATCTCGATAGCCTCAACCGATAGTTTCAACCGCGTGGTTTTGTCCCGCACATCCGGATCGAGGCTGACTGTACCGCGCAATCTCACCTCGCCGCAGTCGTTATAAAAACTGACCTGTGAAGCATCGCTTGCGGTTAAAGCCGATTGATAATAGAGCGCGCCTGTGACCATCAGGATGAGACTCAGACATAATATTGCAGAGGCCTTTCGCAGCTTGCGGAATATCAGCAGCGGCAGCGGAACAAGCGAAACCAGCATAAACAGCGGCGGAATATCGAAAAATGAACCGAGGAACACCCCGGCAACCCACGCCAGGCTGAGCGCCGCCAGTGCCACTTAATGAAGTCCCTCTCTTGTTGACATAATATTACTCCGATACGGTAATCAAATCCCTTATCCTGTCCAGTGTAGCTTGCCCGATGCCTTTGATGTTGAGCAAATCGCTTACGCTGCGGAAAGGCCCGTTCTGTTCACGGTAGTCCACGATGTCTCTGGCACGGGTATCGCCGATTCCGGGAAGCGCTGCCAGCAGCCATGCTTCGGCGCGGTTGATGTCTATGCGCTGGGGTGGGGCGGCGGAGGCGGGGATGGGGATAATCAGGCTTGCCTGAGAGATCTCTGCGCCTTTCTGAAGCCCTCCCGCAGCCATTATCAGGTCTTCGAGGCTATCGTCCTGCGCGAAAGGGTAAAGGCCGGGATTATTGACTGCTCCGCTTACGTATATGTTGCCGGTGAAAACGGGCGGCCGGGTGGTGATGCCAATCTCCGTGGCCTGAGATGAACCGCAGGCCGGAATTGTCAACAAAATAGCCGCTAGACACAAGAACACGGCTGGAACCATGCTGCGCGCGGAGGGTTTGAAAAACATGCTTATTATAGCCAAAATGGAGCGGTTGACAACACGTGTAATCCGGCGGGAATCTCTCCGCCTATAAAACAGGGGAAGGGATTTGAGTCTCTATTTTTCACAGATTTAAACAACAGTTGGACCTTCCCCTTATTTTATGCAGACCACGGATTACTGTTGCCTTAACCCGTCGGTCTGTGACGGGAGCAGGCAGGAATGGTGATAACAGCGCGTGTTTAGTTTCTAAGATATTCTTCGCTGTTATAGAAGTCGCAGTGCATGCATTCGAACAATTTACTGGCCAGGTTGCCATCTCTTTTGCCGTTGCATAACGTTCCTGTGACGCGGGCGCAAACATTGCCGCTGTTGGGATAAGCGGGGCAGGGACCCAACTCCGCAACCTTGCTTCCGCCGGCTTCTCTTCCGCACTTGTTGTATTCCCAGCAATTCATTTTGGTTCCCCCCTTTCTATGATTTGGGGTGATTATGGCACTCCCCCTCCTCTGCACGAGAGTACCGGGGGCATCAATTTGTTGCTGTAAAACAAGTCATGCTAATAAACTACAGGGATTATTACGGATAGTACATCAGACATAAAGGCTT
Organism: uncultured Dehalococcoidales bacterium; assembly: GCA_964427105.1. GTDB lineage: Bacteria > Chloroflexota > Dehalococcoidia > Dehalococcoidales > UBA1222 > SURF-27. The sequence goes on along the minus strand of CAYRSY010000040.1, from coordinate 8,343 downwards.
GACAAGATGGTTCAAAAAGTGACCCGAATGGTTAAAAACATGCTGGGCAGGAAGGAAAAATGATGTTACGGCAGGCTCAATAAAACGCCGGAGAGCATAGAGGAGCCGTATAAATCAGGGAATCGGCTATGATCCGGTTAAAGCGGTGCGCAGGGGTTCTTCGGCATCGGCGGGAGAGATGGCTATAACCTGATCCCCGGCGGCGATTACTGTGTCGGGATCGGGTATGACAGGTTTTTGCCCCGGGCGCACTATCAGCGAGAGCACTGTGTCGTCGGGTAAGGACAGATCTTTAATGGCTTTGCCTACACTGGCCGAACTGGCAGGAATGGTTATCTCTACGATCTCGAGGCTGCGGTCATGCATGACCATCAGATGCATAAGCGGATGCGAAGGCATCTCATGCTCGATCTGTTCCAGTATGAGGTTGGTGGAGCTTACGGTGACATCCACGCCCAGCTTGCGGAAGAGGGATTCATTGCGCGGGTTGCGCACACGGGCAATGGTTCGCGGCACGGCAAATTTGTGTTTTGCTACCTGGCAGGCTACCAGATTATCTTCGTCGTCGCCGGTAACAGCCACCAGCATGTCGGCGCGGGAGGTTCCCGCTTTGGCCAGAACGCTGGCCTCGCAGCCGTCGCCGCGCACAGCTACACTTCCAAGCTCGTCAATCATCTTCTGGCTGGTTTTGGCGTCTTTTTCGATGAGCAGCACCTCGTGGTTCTCCGCCAGAAGCGCTCTGCTGAGGTGATAACCCAATTGCCCGCCGCCTATAACGATAATGTACATCGAAATTATGCCCCCAGCTTTTCCCTGAGCATTTGCGCTACCAGCGTGGTGGGGCTGATAGCATCGATTCCCAGCAGTATGTACAGGTCGCGTCTCTGGGGATCGTAAATGCGACAGATGACCTTGGGCACATGGAAAATATGCTTGGCCATCTGGCAGGCCATGACATTGCGGTTGTCGCCGTGCGCTACGGCGATGAAGGCATCGGCTTTGTCGGTTTCGGCTTTACTGAGTATTTCCTCATCTATGCCGCTTCCCAGTAATGCCGTGCCGTGAAAATCGGGGGAAAGAAAACGGTCGAAACTGTAGGCATCTATATCAAGTATGGTAATGTCATGCCCTTCGGCATCCAGGGAATTGGCCAGTTGCGCTCCTACACGCCCGCAGCCCATGATTACTATTTTCATATCAGGTCTGCTCCGGTTCTTCTTTCTGATGGTCCAGAATAACGCGGCAGGGGGCGTTTTTAAGCACGTAAGGCGCGACATCGCCAAGGCAGAATTCGCCGAACTGCCGTTTGTACGTCAGACTGACAATGATAAGATCCACCTGATGTTCGTTGGCAACGTTGATAATAGCGGGGCCTACGTCGCGGGCTTGCAGGATATCGGTTTCCACGCTGCAGTTACGCTTGTTCACCTGCTCCTCAACCGCGGACAGCATGGTTTCGGCACGCGCCATTTCGGCTTCTATCTCTGCGTCCAGGGGCAGGGAACGGTCAACGGGAATGACATGCACGGCGATTATGGTTTTTTTACCCTTTTTAACCAAATCGCAGGCCAGATCAATGGCCCCTTCATCCGCTTTGCTGCCGCCTACCGGCACCAGTATCTTGTTGAATTCCATCTTCAGTCAAAAATGGATTATAGGCCTTAGCTCCATGTTTTGCAACAAAAAGTGCTTTTCCAACCTGTTTTATTTAGTAAAAACCCGGCAGAACGGATATAAAAGAGCCTTTTTATGTAAAAATAAAGCTCCGAATAGCGGGATTCCGTTTGTCTCACAGAGGCAGCAGTCCTGGATTTCATTTTTCTATCTGCAACGCTCTTTTTGAGAGCATCAATCAAAAGACGGGCATCGGATAGCCCTGTGTGTTGACAGCTTGAGCTTCATAAACTAAACTTTCTTAAACCCTTTCTTGGATCATATTTCAGGAGATACCGCATGTCCAAATTTTCTTTGATGCCACGGGAAGCCAAGTTTTATGATTTGTTCGTTTTAAGTTCAAATAACATAGTGAAAGTTGCCAAAGCCTTGAAGGACCTGCTGGATAACTGGCAGGATGTGCCTGAGAAGGTAAAACTGATTGCCGACCTTGAGCATGCCGGCGACACTATTACCCACCAGATTATGGATCTGCTGTACCGCAGTTTTATCACCCCCCTGGACAGGGAAGATATTGCGTTGATGGCGCATACACTTGATGACATAGTGGATTTTATACATGCGGCTGCCGATGCCATGTTCATATACGGTATTGAAGCTCCGACCAAACGCTCGCAGGAACTGGCCGTAATCATTGTCGATTGCGCCGTCGAAGTCGAAAACGCCATGATATACCTGCAGTCGCGCGCCGCCCTGCAAAAATCCATGAAATACTGCGTGGACCTCAACCGGTTGGAAAATATGGCCGATGATGTTACCCGAAAGGCTCTGGGCGAGCTTTTCGACGGCGATTACAGCACCACCGATATTATCAAGTGGCGCGAGATATATAACCATATGGAAAGCGCGACAGACCGCTGCGAAGATGTGGCCAACGTTCTGGAAGGCATAGTTCTAAAGAATACTTAAAACCCGCTCAGTGAGAACGGCCATGATTACGGTGTTCGGGGCACTCTTCATGTCCTGAGCGCAGGCTGCATAAAACACCGTCAGCTTCGCAATTTTCGCATTCGAACTGCAGGGTGCAATGTTCTATATCGAACTTGTCATGCAGCAGCTTTTCCATATTTTTTTGGATAACCGATGCCTGACTGACTGCCTGGTCGTCTATAAGCACATGGCCGCTCATCGCGTGTATCTCGGGAGTAATGCTCCAGACGTGAACGCGGTGAACGTTTTTCACTCCGGGCAATTCCAGCAATGCTGCTACCATCTTTTCCATTTCTATGTGGGAAGGAGCAGCTTCCAGAATGACCCTCAAGCCGTCCCTGATGATACCCCAGGCGGCGCTGGCGATTATAAGCCCTATCAGTACGGCTATTATCGGGTCCACGATGTCAAGTCCGGTGGCGGCGATGATTATACCGCCAGCGATGACTCCCACCGATGCCAGCGCATCTCCGGCGGCATGCCAGAAAGCGCTGCGTACATTTATATTCTCGCGGCTGTCTTTTCTCAGCCACAGGGCTACGAAAATATTGACGGCCAGGCCGGCGGCAGCCACTATCATCATGGGGATACTATCCACCTCGGGAGGTTTCCCCATGCGTTTGAAAGCTTCGTACAGGATGACGGCGGCTATGACGATGATGGCGGAAGCGTTAAAAAGGGCGATAAGAACGCCGATGCGATGGTAGCCGTAGGTCATTTTGTGACTGGCAGGACGTTTGGACTGCTGCACGCCGTACCAAGAGAGGGCAAGGGCGATAACGTCGGTAAGCACATGTCCGGCATCTGCCAGCAGCGCGACGGAATTGGTAAGAATCCCGCCGATTATTTCAGCGGCCAGGATGAAAAGGCTAAAAAAAACGCCGAAGCGCAGCTTGCTGCCGACTTCAATACCGTGATGATGCGTGTGAGCCATGTTTTGCCTGTGCCACTTGACTAAAAGATGAAACTACAGTAAATACTCCCGCTGCGCCACGCGCAGCTTCTCGGCGCGGATAATAGCCTCTATCTCTGTAACTGCCTCTTCGAGGCGGTTTTCGTAGCTCATGACTGCATAGTCGAATTCAGGCAGCCGGTCTATCTCCGAGCGGGCGGTAGAAAGCCGCAAATCCAGGTCTTCGGGCGCTTCCGTGCCGCGGCCTTTAAGCCGCCGTGCCAGTTCTTCCAGTGAAGGCGGCATGAGGAATATCAGCACCGCATCGGGCAGGTTTTGCCTTATAGTCATGGCTCCCTGAACATCCACTTTTATTATTACGTCTTTTTCCTGCGCAAGGCTCCGGCGCACCATCTCTTTGGGCACCCCGTAATAGTTGCCGTAAACCTCGGCATGCTCCAGCAACTCGTCTTCCTCGATAAGATGATTGAATTCCTGCCGGGAAACGAAATGGTAATGCACGTTGTCCACTTCTCCGGGCCGCTGCGGGCGGGTGGTGTTGGTCACTATAAAAGATAGCGGCAAAGCGCGGCCTTTCATAAGGTTAAGCACGGCATCCTTTCCTGCGCCCGAAGGGCCGGAAAGCACGATTACCAGCGGCGGCGGAACAGGAGCGAGAGATCCGGTATCAGAGTTTGAAGACTTCATCGCCTAACTCAGGACGCACGACAGCGCTGCCGCGTGTTATCTGCAACCGCCCGGTTATGGTTTCCGGGGCCAGCGCCGCCAGCACGATGTGTCCGCTGTCTATAAATATAACGGCCTTGGTGCGGCGGCCGTTGGTCATATCTATAAGCAGTCCCTTGTTGCGCGCCTCCTGAATAGTGCGCTTGGTGGGAGCGGAGTTGGGGGCGGCAATGGCAATAACCCTTTTCATGGCTAGAATATTTCCGAAACCTACGTGGACCATTTCACCCGGCATCTTCTCCCCCTCTGAATGCTTAATTCTAATATCTTATACCCTCAGGGCAGAGTCGGCAAGGGGGAAGAAATAAAGATATCGCTTGATTTTGGTTGATATTTTAAAATATGGCATCAAGAGCAGGCGCGTTACGGCGATTATCCAAGTTATTAACCGCTTGAATGATAATCTTCCTTCTCCCCCTTATGAACGGAAAGAAAGTAATGGGATAGCGCTGATACTCAAAAACCAAAACGGAACGGAACCGGAGGAATTTTTGAATGGAAAAATAAAGTATGGCTGAAGCTGCGAAGCGGTTTTATAAAACCGATAGCAAGAGAGATAACAGCGGATTTTTGCCTGAAATACGGGCGACTCAGGCGTTACATTCCGGCATGGTATGTATCCTTTTAAACTGTTCCACCCGTGCCACTATCTCATCCGGATTAAAGGGTTTGGTTAAATAATCGTTTGCCCCGATTGAAAGAGCCTGGAGTTTGGTTTCCGGGCAATCCATAGAAGTCAACACTATTATCGGTATGCGTGTGAATAATCTCATTTGTTCGATAAGCTCGAGGCCTCCGATGCCGGGCATAAGAAGGTCGATTACAGCTATATCTACGGGCTGGCTTTTCAATATCTCCAGCGCTTCAAAGGCATTGGCGGCCGAAAGCACGCTATAGCCGTTCAACCGCAGTTTTATGCGGATAAAGGCCAGTATATGATCCTCATCATCCACCAGCAATACCCTGAATGGTTTTGCGGGGTTTGGAGATTTATCAGACTGCTCTTCTGTATTTTTTACTGTATTCATAGGATTTATAATTCTCCGCCTGTGCTAATAATCTTAAATGAAAAAGATGTCGAATATATAAAATAACCTCATAAAAAGTTAAATATGTATTAAATCGTTACATCGGAGAAGGTCTTCGCTGCGGAGCTGTTTGCGCAATAATCGGATTCCTTAATAATCTGCGTGACAGCCGATAATTTCTCCCCTTTAGCCCTTTCCCACCGGGAATAGTAAGATGATAAAAAATTTTAAAAGAAGCCTGCACTTTTCGTTCAACGGTGAGACTTGTTCCTTTTTTATACTCCGGTTGGATAAATCAACCAGAAGCTAGCGATTTCGATAATCGAATAGACTTGAAATCCTCGGCGCAACTATGTTAAATTGTACAATCGTTGGGCTATATAACTAGCCCAAATCTTTTTTCCGCAATCTCTACAAGGAGAAACTGTTTTTGTACGAGATATTAGAAAGAAAAGACCTCACACCGTCTATCCACCTTTTTAAGATCAAGGCCCCCAGAGTGGCGGCCAAGGCCCAGGCAGGGCAGTTCGTTGTTCTGCGCCAGGGCGAAAACGGCGAGCGCATTCCGCTTACGGTAGCCGACTGGAACCGGGATGAAGGCAGCGTTACCGTGGTATTCATGGAGGTAGGGCTTACAACGCGCAGGCTGGCTCAGCTTAGGGCGGGAGACTGCATAACCGACTTTGCCGGGCCGCTGGGGCAGCCTACACACATTGAGAACTTCGGCACAATCGTCTGCGTGGCGGGAGGCTTCGCGGTGGCCGTTATCATGCCGGTTGCCCGCGCCCTCAAACAGGCGGGAAACCGCGTCATAACCATTATGGGCGCGCGCACGAAAGACCTGCTTTTCTGGGAAAAAGAAGTAGGGGAATGGAGCGATGAGCTTATAGTCATGACGGATGACGGCTCCTATGGGCGCAAGGGACTGGTTACCGAACCGTTGCGCGAACTGCTGGAGGCAGGCAATCCTCTCGTTGACCGCGTCATAGCTATCGGGCCTACGGTCATGATGAAGTTCAGCGCCAAAACAACAGAACCCTTCAAGGTCAAGACCATCGTTTCCCTCAACCCCATAATGGTTGACGGAACAGGCATGTGCGGCTGCTGCCGTGTGAGCGTGGGCGGAGATACCCGCTTTGCCTGCGTTGACGGGCCGGATTTCGACGGACATGCGGTTGACTGGGATGAACTGATGGCGCGTCAGCGCGCTTATCTGGAAGAGGAAGCTTCCTCGTTAAAAAAGTGGCAGTGCCAGTGCGGCGCCGGCAAGAGCGAGGACAATCATGGCTAATCCGATAAATTTGAACCGCACGGACATGCCGCGGCAATCCCCTGAAGCGCGAGCCAAAAATTTTGACGAGGTGGCACTGGGCTATACGCCCGAAATGGCGGCGGCGGAAGCTTCCCGCTGCCTGAATTGCGTCAAGAAAAACTGCGTAAGCGGTTGCCCGGTGGGTATCGATATTCCTACCTTTATAGCGGCTTTGCGTGAAAAAGACCTGCCAGCAGCAGCCCGCATCCTCAAAGAGAAGAATGCTCTGCCCGGCGTGTGCGGCAGGGTTTGTCCGCAGGAAACGCAGTGCGAAGCCGTCTGCCTGCTACAGAAAAAGGGCGCCCCTATCGCTATCGGCAGGCTGGAACGCTATGT
>CAYRSY010000040.1:0-1324 GCA_964427105.1 uncultured Dehalococcoidales bacterium | reverse complement strand
GCCGTGTTTCTCGGCACAGGCGCCGGTCTGCCCCTCTTTTTAGGCATACCCGGCGAGAACCTGATCGGCGTTTATTCGGCTAACGAATTCCTCACGCGTGTCAATCTGATGAAAGCCTACCGCTTCCCCGAATTCGATACCCCCGTCAAGGTGGGCAAAAAAGTGGCGGTTATAGGCGGCGGCAATGTGGCTATGGACGCCGCGCGCTGCGCGTTGAGGCTGGGGGCTGCCGAAGTCTCCATAGTGTATCGCCGTTCCGAGGCCGAAATGCCTGCCCGCCGCGAAGAGGTGGAGAACGCCAAGGAAGAGGGCATTATTTTCCGCTTCCTTGCCAATCCGACCAGATTCATAGGGGATGACAAGCACCGGCTGACGGGCATGGAGTGTATCGAAATGGATCTGGGAGAGCCCGATGCCAGCGGACGGCGACGTCCCATCCCCAAAGAGGGCAGCGAATTCACGATGGATATAGATGTCGCGGTAGTTGCCCTTGGCACAACCCCCAATCCATTGATCTCCCAGACCACCTCCGGGCTGGAAACCACCAAAAAAGGCACGGTGGTAGCCGATGAGGAAACCGGCCTGACCAGGAAAGACAGGGTTTGGGCGGGCGGAGACGTAGTTACCGGCTCGGCCACTGTTATATCGGCTATGGGCGCCGCCAAACGCGCCGCCGCCGACATAGACCGTTACCTGCGCGAGCAGGGGTAATTTTTCACGTCAGTCCTTATAGTAACAGGGGACACAGCTTGCTGTGCCCCCTGCTTTTTTATGCATAAATCATGCCTGCAAAAATCCTGTTGCCCCTCCACGGGGGAAAATATATACTTGTTCAATAACAGGCAGTTAAAAGGAGGCAGGGATGGGCGAACAGCAGAACTACCTTGCTAGGAAAGTGTCTTCAGGGCCTACTACAGTTATGGATTCGGGCACTGTAATCTCGTTTGGGGGCAATCCGATTTTGCTGGATTATCCCGGACTGGGCATAAAAATTATTTTTGATTTTCAGGCAGGAGAGGATGACAACGGAACATCCGTCGAGAGCAGCGTGCCTGAAACGGGAACGCTCAAGCTGACGCTGCATAATTTCGACGACCGTTTCGGCGCCGGCACCATCAAGCCCATGCGCATAGGCAAGTACGAGGGACGCCGCCTTTATATACAACTGCGGGTTTATACCCTGCAGGGAAGTCCTGACAAGACGCTGCAATATACCCTTTACAAGGGTGAGGAGGTGGTCGAATGACAATGCCCACGCCTTCGCCCAAAAAAGGCGCTGTTATCGAACTGGATGATGAGGATTTTAAGGGAGAGGTCATCGTCC
>CAYRSY010000039.1:0-12778 GCA_964427105.1 uncultured Dehalococcoidales bacterium | reverse complement strand
GTCGGGGCGAGAGGATTTGAACCTCCGACCTCAGCGTCCCGAACGCTGCGCGCTAACCAAACTGCGCTACGCCCCGTAAAGTGATATTATAGGTGGCTGCAGCCCCAGATGCAAACTAAAACAGGAAATAATGATGCAGTTAAGCAGTCTTATAGGATGCGCCAGCTTTAAGTGCGCTGGCGTAAAACAAGATAGTTATGTCATCCCCGAATTGGATATTGACCCTGCCGCCGTATCTGCTGTTCTAATATCGGAAGCGGCGCCCGCCAATCCCGCCGATCACTATTATGCCGGGGGTTCCTCGCTTTTCCAGCAGACCACCGTACAGGCGTTCAATGATGCCGGAGCGCCGGTATCATCGGTGCTGGATATTTTAAAACTCGGCGTGTATCTTACCACAGCGGTCAAGTGCGGCAAGACTGCTTACACCATCAAGACTTCCAGCATAAGGGAGTGTTCTTTCATACTGGAAAAAGAGCTGTCTCTGTTTCCGTCGGTAAGGGTGCTGTTGCTGATGGGAGATGTGGCCATCAAAGCGGTGAATGAGATAGCTATGCGCCGCGGCGGCAAGCGGGTAATCCCGGCCGTCTCGACTTATAAAATACGCGGGCAGGAGTATTACTGGGGCGATATTCGGGTGTTCCCATCTTATTTGCAGGCAGGCCCCAGTTTTTTCATCGAAAAAGTCAAGCGTAAAATGATCGGCGAGGATATCGCCTGCGCTTTGGAATTGATAAGGAAAGATTTATGAAGTATATAGTTTTGATAGTTGACGGGGCCGCCGGATGGCCCATCAAAAATCGCGGCGGCAAGACCACCCTCGAACTGGCGCGTACGCCCAACCTGGATGCGCTGGCATGCGAAGGCACTCTTGGCCTGACCAACAATGTGCCGCAAGGGTATGAGCCGTCCAGCGCAGTGGCCTGCATGTCGCTTCTGGGTTATGACCCCCGACTCTATTACAAAGGACGCGCTGCCATCGAGGCCGTAAGCATGGGCATCCCCGTTAAGCGCGGCGAGGCGGTCTTCCGCTGCAATCTCGTGGCAACCAAGGGCGGACGGATGTGGAGTTACTGCTCCGGCCATATCGGCAGCGATGAAGCGCGCCAGCTTATCGATGACCTGAACGCTGAACTCGGCTCGGAGGATGTGCAATTTTATCCGGGCGTGGGCTATCGCCATATCCTCAAACTCAAAGGGCACATGTATACCACTCATGCCGTTTGCACGCCGCCCCACGACATCTCCGATAAGCCCGTGGCTGAATTCCTGCCCAAAGGACGCGGCAGCCGTTTTCTCAACAAGATGATGAAAGATTCCCAGTCCTTGCTGGAGCGTCATCCCCTGAACTATCATCGCGCTGCTCGCGGCATGATTCCCGCCACCTCCATCTGGCTTTTCTGGGGCAGCGGCCCCATCCCCAAAACCCCATCCTTTAAATCGGTGTACGGGCTTGAAGCCGCCATCACTTCCGGCGTGGATTTGCTCAATGGTCTCGGCATTATGACAGGCATGACCATTCTCGATATAAAGGGCGTCACGGACAACATGAAAAACAACTTTTCCGGGCAGGCCGAAGGGGCGCTTTCCGCGCTCAAGACGCACGACCTTGCGGTCATCCATGTCGAAGCGCCGGATGAAGCCGGACACGCCGGCAACGCCGATGAAAAAATCGCTGCCATCGAGCGCACCGATGCCGAAGTAGTCTCACGCCTGCGCCAGTATAAAGATGAACCGCTGCGCATACTTGTCATGCCCGACCACCCCACCCCCGTCGCGGAGCGCACTCATGTGGCCGAGCCTGTTCCCTTCCTCCTGTGGGGGCCGGGTTTTGCATCTGATAACGCCGTCCGCTTTACCGAGCCCGAAGCAGCAAAAACCGGCCTTGTCATCCCGCTTGGCCACAATGTTATGAGCCGCTTTACAGTAGGAGATATAAATGGCTAAACGCGAGGATGAATATAACCGCCAGCAGGGCGAAACCCGCGGCAAGGCGCTTTGCCCGCGCTGCGGCAGCCCCAACCTCTCCTACAACAAGATGTACAAATCATGGCGCTGCAACCGCTGCGAGCAGAGTTTCCCCACCCCCAGCTACGGCGCCAGAGGCAAGCTCTCTTGGTGGGACAGGCTCAGGGGGAGGGGATAGTCCTGCATCGTGATAAAGATAGTGCTATTATTTATAAGATTTTTGCTATAATAGGCAATTAAAATTTCAGAAAGGGTTATTATAATGAAAATAAAACAGATGGTAGCCTGGGCGGTAGTGGCCGCCGTAGTAGTGATATTCCTTATGGCTCTGAGTCCGCTGGGTAACTTTGCCAACTTTGGAGTTAGCGGCATCGCAGGGATACTGACCACCAGCGGCCTTATAATGGTGGGGGTTGTGGCGGCGGTAGTTGCCATGTACTGGGGCAGAAAATAATCTCGTAAAGGAACTTTTCCAATATGCCTCTTATTGTTCAGAAATACGGCGGAACCTCTGTAGGCAACGCCGAAAGAATCCGTAACGTAGCGCGGCGCATCATCGCTACCAAAGAAGCCGGCAACGATGTGGTAGTGGTGGTATCCGCTATGGGCGACACTACGGACGACCTCATCAATCTGGCCTGCCAGATAACCGACAAGCCCAGCGCCCGCGAGATGGACGTGCTGCTCTCCACGGGAGAGATAGTCTCCAGCACATTGCTGGCGATGGCGCTCAAGAACATGGGGCATGAGGCTATCAGCCTTTCCGGCGCGCAGGCCGGCATCCAGACGGATTCCAACCACAGCAAGGCGCGCATCACCGATATAGACCCCAAGCGCATCATTAACGAAATCAAAAGCGGGCATATAGTCATCGTGGCTGGGTTTCAGGGCATCACCAAAGACAGCGATGTCACCACACTGGGGCGCGGCGGCTCCGACACGACAGCCGTGGCTCTGGCGGCCATCCTCAAGGCCAGCGTCTGCCAGCGCTACACCGATGTCGAGGGCATCTATACCGCCGACCCGCGCGTCGTGCCCAATGCCGTCAAGCTCAAGGAAATAAGCTACGAGGAAATGCTGGACCTGGCGACCTACGGCAGCAAGGTGATACACCCGCGCGCCGTGGAGCTGGGCGAGCTTTACAACATCCCCATACTGGTGGCTTCCAGTTTCAACGATAATCCCGGTACTCTCATACACGGAGGGCCTATGGAAATACGCAATAAAGTAACTGCCATCACGCATGACATGGATATCGCCAAGATAACTGTCGTGGGCGTGCCGGACAGACCGGGCATCGCTGCCTCACTGTTCGAGCCTCTGGCGAAGGCCGGCGTCAGCGTGGACACCATCGTGCAGAACGCCAGCATCCAGAACATCACCGACCTTACCTTCACCATCTCGCGCGGCGACGTGGAGAAGGCTATGGCGCTGGTTGAGCCTATCGCCAAAAACATCGGCGCCAAGGAATGTATCGCCGATACCAAGATGGCAAAGGTCAGCATCATCGGCACGGGCATGCAGAACACGCCGGGCTATGCCGCGCGCATGTTCAGCACGCTTTCAGCCGTGGGCATCAATATCCAGCTCATCACTACGTCCGAGATACGCATCACGGTCATCATCGGCGAAGATAATGCCAAGGACGCCGTGCGGGCATTACACAAAGCCTTCGAGCTGGAAAAAGAATAGTCTTAATTCTTACAGACATCAGGCAGAAGTTACCGGGGAGGGCGTAAGCCCTCCCTTTTTAGTTATACTCTCCCTTTGGATTAAGGGGGATTTAGCCTCGTGGAGCAGCACGGCACGCCGTGCCGTTCTCCCGTTGTCATGCCGAAGGCCCCCGATTACATCGGGGCGAAGCATCCAGGGGGGAGGGCAACACCCCTCCCTGAGGTCCTCACGCTCGGCAGGCTCGCTCAGGACGACAAGGGGGACAGGCGATTTGTTTTCGTTTTCGGCAGCCCCCCTTTCGAGGTAACGAATCGAATGTTTTTTAGCCTTGAAAGGCAGGGCTTCAGGCATGAAGCATCAGCCCGGAAAGGGGCGATTCGTATCAAGTTTAGCTTTGATCCGTTTTAAAAGCCTCACGCATGATTTCATCCATGCTGATGTTTTGTTCCTTCATCCAGGCAGCGAACTCGGTGTCAAAAGCGGGGGATTCGGGCATTCGTTTTTGCTTTTCAGGCACGGGAGAAAACGAAGCGGATTCCAATAAGGATACAAATTCGCTCCCCACAAGCTGCGTAAGCAGCCACCTGCAGATGAGGCGGCGGCCGTGATCGTCGAGGGAAGCAACGGCCTGCATTACCGCGACTTCACGGGGTGAGGCTATGCGTGAGTAATTGCCGTGAGTGCGGGCGTTCTGGTTGCCCGGCTGGCCTCCGCGTTTGCGTTTAACGGGTTGTGTTTTATTTTTCATAGTGCTATATTTTAGCACAAGCGTTCTAGCGGATGGCAAGGGGTAAATGGCAGAGGGGGTGGGATACTTGGAGAATAATTCGAAGAAGTGGATTGATGTCGTGGTGTATAATTACAGCTAAATTGAAATGATGAATGACTTTAGAAACATAACGAGCGATAATCCAATTGTTGACCAGTGGAAAATGCTAATGCGTTTTTCATATTCAAACAACATAAGTAGATTTCTTAATGAGCATGGTTTTAGACAGCAAGAACAAACTATTATTGAATATATAGCAGGTTGTTTCCGCCAAAGTGAGGCATATTTTAGTTCTTCATCAAAGGCGCCTTTAGATATTTCCCCCCTTTTATTGTATTACGGAGCAACAAATTTGCTTGCCGGATCAGTTGCATTATTGAATAATGCCATACCAAAGATAACTGAGCACGGAATTATGCCAACATTACAAGGAGTTAATCTTGATCGCATTGCCAATTTTCGGATGAAACCTAAGAATAGACAAACAGGCGCATTGTCAATATTTGCAGATGTCTTTTCTGATAAATGCAACCTTGTTAATGGAGAAATTTGGACATTAGAAGAAATACTAGGATCAATACCAGATCTTAAGCAAGATTTCGAAATGTGTTATCCAGAAGCTTTCTACTTTACTATTCCAATACAAATTATCCGTAAACACGACAGGACATTGGAGCGCATTGTTAAGGCTGAATTAGCTAGGTATGTTAATCCTGGTGATGCTTTGAGTAAAGTGCTAGAAATTGAAAAGGCTTATTTACCATATCAAAATATTGATAGTTATATAATATTGCACCCCAAAATGATGGCAAAACCTATTGGAATATATTCAATATTTGGCCAAAAATATTTAAGTATTGCACATCAGAAAAATGGGTTTTTGGTTTCACCTAGCCAATTAATTTTAATGTTAATGGGCATGTTTGCTTTAGGATATATGTCTAGGTATAAACCAGAAAGATGGGCGCCTTTTGTTATAGAGGATAAAAGTGGAGAGAGGCTTGTAGTAGAAAAATATTTACAGCTATGTCAACGCTATTTTCCTAATCTTGTTTTGAATGTGATAGGCGGGGAAAGAATCCAATTCTCGCATGAGTTAGTGGGGATATTGGATATGACCGTAAAGGAAACAGATTAAAAATAACAAAACTGGGAAAAGAAAAGTGGTCGATGATTTTCAGCAAACACTAAAAGGACAAACTTATACTGCATGCGAGGTAGCTGCGAAGGCAACTTCTAACGATTCGTTGAAAGCAATTGTTAAAAAGTTAGATACAAGTAGCTTTGGATATATTGCGCATGAACAATCATCCCAATTTCTTGGTTATTTAGTCGTTGATCAAGAACGGGATAGAATTGAAAAGTACCCAATGCCAATGACAGTTACGCCTCTTGAAGAAAATGAACGGATAGTTTTAGCTAGCGCGCATGCTCAGTTTCAAAAATTAAATGAAATGTGTTTAGACAGTCTAACCCGTCATTTGCCTGATTTTAACAAAATTCTTGATCCTTATAAAAAGTTTGATTATAAAGAACCATCAGATGTTCCTTTGATGACAATTTTAGATGCCCAAACTTATGATAACTTATCCAATACTTTTGCACACCTTCCTAGTTTGCATATAATACTAGATTTATCTCCTCGCTTTGCGAATATACCTATGGAGCAACTTATAAGAGCTGTGGTGTCTTTTGAAAAATCGATTATCAAAGATGGGCTTAATAAAACTGACAAAGAATTGATGCAACTTATCGCAAGTGAAAAAAAGGATTCGCCTAAGCGAACTATGGCTCGATATATAATCGCGTGTTTATGTCTAAAGACTTCCCTTTCTATTTTAGACCAGATGTTATTCCAATCGGTTCTCAGAGCTAAACAACCATTTTTTAATGAAGATAATGTTATAAATATTAGCAATATTTCAAGTAATATTATTAGTAGCTCGTTATTATTGGAATATCAATGGGATGGACAAATTGAACTCATCCGAATTTTTGATATTGTTCTTGCTAAATTCGAACAAATTGCCAATATATGTACAGAATTATGGCGGGTAGAGTTTGCACATCATCAAATGTCCCAAGAATTCGGAAGTTCGATCAAACTCGGTTTGAGAAATATCGACAATGATTTAAATCCTTATGATTCTTTGTTTAAACATATTTAATCTGTCCAGTTAGTAGTCGGTTCATTTTATGGCAATGCAGCATCTTAGTATATCTGTTGTCATATCTTTGACACAGCAGCTTGAATAGTTGATTCTGGGGGGAAGGAAAGAAAGGGGCACAACATACCCCTACAGAACCACGAAACCATCAGGAAAATCCGCCTCAATCTCACCTTCGATTTCACTTTGAGACAAGCCCTTTACCAAAAGGAAAAAAATTAAGAGACTGCTAATTCCTGCCAGATCCTTCGCTACGCTCAGGATGAGAGTTTCTACTCCCAGATGCTTCAGCCAGTCTCTCTGGCTTCCAGCATGACAACGCTGGATTCCGGCTTACGCTGGAATTACAAACGAGGGCGGGCTTATGGCCATAAGCCCCTACAAAACGACGGGCGGGCGATTCATGAATCACCCCTACGGCGCGGGGAAAATCCCTCTCCTCAACGCCGTTGAGGTCTCCCTTTCGCCAAAGGGAGAGATGATACCACTCCTCCACCAGATGCTTCAGCCGCCCATCGCGACTTCCAGCATGGTAACGCTGGATTCCGGCTGGAGTTTATACTGGGCGGAGCGAATGTGCCGGAATGACACGGACGAGGGCGGAACATATAAAAGAACGGGTGCTGATGCCAGCACCCGTCAGACTATTCGAGAGAGATTGCTTCGCCCCGATGAAATCGGGGCTTGCAACGACGATGAGGCCTAGGCCGGAACTACCTGCTTGACCTCGGGGATTTCCTCTTTGAGAAGGCGCTCGATGCCGTTCCGAAGCGTCATCTGCGACATGGGGCAGCCGGCGCAATGCCCGACCAGCTTAACCTTGACCACGCCGTCCACCACGTCAACCAGTTCCACGTTGCCGCCGTCGGCAACCAGAGCCGGCCGTATCTTGTCGAGTGTAGTCTGGACTTTTTCCTTCAGATTATCCACATTCTCTCCTTCAGAGTTTTTTATTACTTCTTTGCCGTGGCAGATGCGTATCTGCTCCGGGCTGCATTCGCCGGGCTTTCTGCCACCAAGATTTTCAGGATGGGTGCATTTTTGAGCGTCTGTTGACATATTTCTATAAATCTCTATCCAGCCAGATTATCATAGCCTTTCCGCCATGTCAATTTCGTGACCGCCCCCTGTCCTGCGGATTTTGGTATGATATAATCAACGCGTAAAGAAGCGGGGGTGACATGCGAGATGGAAAAAGTCAGATATGTGTACTATCAGGAAGACGACATGTGGGTAGGCTGGCTTGAAGCATACCCGGATTATAAAAGCCAGGGAAAGACACTTGAAGAACTGGAAGATAACCTCAGAGACATATACAGAGAGCTTAATTCCGGCTGTATTCCCTATGTGCGCAAAATAGGAGAACTGGCGGTCAAGTGAAGCGCACGGCGCTTATAAAGCAAATTCTGAGCATGAAATGCGTAATGCTGCGGCATGGCAGCAATCATGACTGGTATCAGAATCCGGCCACTAAAATATCCCAGCCGATTCCCCGCCACAATGAGATTGCTGAAAGTCTGGCTAAACATATAATCAAAATGCTGAGCGATTAGCTGTGTTTTATCCCCTCCATGTCAATTTCATGTCTAATCTTTACAGGCGAATGTCAATAGTTGAATAAAAAGCCAGACCGCTGTATTATACCCTTCCAGTCAGGGAGCTTCTCCCAAAGGCTGTTCAGTACCATATATTTGTCCTGGTAGTCTTTGATAGTACCTCTTCCGCTTGTTTTATAGCCTGAGTCTGGGGTAAAATATTGGCCTGATTAGCACGGAATTTCTATTTTGGGGCGACTAAATGGCACATGATAAAGAGGAACAGGCCCGCCTTATCCGGCAGGCATCCAGACAGGCTATCGCCCTGGCGATGGAAGGCCGCTGGCGTGAAGCTGTCGGCGCTAACAAAGGAATACTGGAAACCTTCCCCAATGATATAGATACGCTGAACAGGCTGGGACGCGCTTATATCGAGCTGGGCGAGTATGCGGAGGCGCGCGCCGCCTATTCCCGCGCCAAAGAACTGGATCCTTACAATTCCATCGCCGACAAGAATCTGCGCCGGCTGGCGCATCTGGCTGAAGACAAGGAAATTCCTAAATCAGAGGGTTCAACCAGGCTGGAACCCAATTATTTTATAGAAGAAACGGGTAAGGCCGGAGTGGTACGGCTGCAGCAGCTTGGTCCCAAGGAAGTGCTGGCTAAAATGGTGGCTGGTGACAAGGCAACACTTGAAGTTTTAGACGGCAATCTGCGGGTCAGAAACGAGGACGGAGAGGTTCTCGGAATGGTGGAATCCCGTCATGGACAGCGTCTGGCGCGGCTGATGGCGGGGGGCAACAAATATGTCGTCAGCGTTACCAGTTCTACAGAAGATTCGCTGGCTGTTATGATCCGCGAGGTATTTCAGCATCCGGCGCAGGTCGGGCAGCTTTCATTTCCCTCCAAAGGATTGGATAGCGC
Source organism: uncultured Dehalococcoidales bacterium (assembly GCA_964427105.1). Taxonomy (GTDB): domain Bacteria; phylum Chloroflexota; class Dehalococcoidia; order Dehalococcoidales; family UBA1222; genus SURF-27. The sequence continues at coordinate 3,740 of CAYRSY010000039.1, read as the reverse complement.
GCGCCTGCTTGCTGTAGATAAACTGCCGCACCGGCGCAGCGATTATGACGAAAGATCTCCCGAGGATGAACAGGGTTACGGCCTGGTATCTGACGAAGAAGAAACCGAACCGGAAGGCATGGATGCGGAAGAGGAAGAAGATCAACAATAAGAGGGGATGGGTTTAATTATGGTTGTGGGTAATATAAAACCGGTTAAAATTGAAGAGGAAATGCGTAGTTGCTATCTGGACTACGCTATGAGTGTTATTGTTTCACGCGCCCTGCCGGATGTGCGCGACGGCTTGAAACCTGTGCACCGGCGTATTCTTTTCGGCATGCGCGACCTGGGACTCACGCATAACAGCTCTTATAAAAAATGCGCCCGCGTGGTGGGCGACGTAATGGGTAAATACCATCCGCACGGCGATTCTTCTGTTTATGATGCCCTGGTGCGCATGGCGCAGGACTTTTCCATGCGGCATACACTTGTGGATGGACAGGGAAACTTCGGCTCGGTGGATGCCGATCCGCCCGCCGCCATGCGTTACACCGAATGCCGCCTGACTGATATAGCCGAGCATATGATGCTCGATCTGGACAAAGACACCATAGATTTCGTGCCCAACTTCGATGACAGCCTCAAAGAGCCTTCGGTATTGCCGACGCGCTTCCCCAACCTGCTGGTCAATGGTTCGTCCGGCATCGCCGTAGGCATGGCTACCAATATTCCTCCCCATAACCTTAATGAGGTGTGTAATGCTGCGGGTTATCTTATCGATAATCCCGATGCCACAGTGGACGACCTGATGAAATTTGTTAAAGGCCCTGATTTCCCCACCGGCGGCACAGTGCTGGGCACGGAGGGTATCCGGTCAGCCTATACCACAGGCCGCGGGCGTGTGGTGATTCAGGCCAAGGCTTTTGTGGAAGACACCCCCGGTACGCAGCGCCAGCAAATAGTGGTTACCGAGTTGCCTTATCAGGTTAACAAGGCTGCCCTTGTCGAGCGCATTGCCCAGCTGGTAAAGGATAAAAAAGTTACAGGCATCAGCGAACTGCGTGATGAATCTGATCGGCAGGGTATGCGTGTCGTTATGGAACTAAAGCGCGAAACGCAGCCGCGCCAGGTACTCAATAACCTCTACAAGCACACGCAGATGCAGAATGCTTTCTTTGTCAATATGCTGGCGCTGGTAGGCGGGCAGCCGCGCGTTATATCGCTAAAAGAGGCGCTGCAGGCATTTATAGATTTCAGGCATGAGGTTATCACGCGCCGTTCCAAATACGAACTGCGCATCGCCAAGGACCGCGAGCATATTCTCGAAGGCCTCAAGATTGCCCTCGATTTCCTTGATGAAGTCATCAAGACTATCCGCCAGTCGGCTAATGCCGATGCCGCACGCACCGCCCTGATGGAACGTTTCAAACTTTCCAAAGTGCAGGCGCAGGCAATCCTCGACATGCAGCTTCGCCGTCTGGCTAATCTGGAGCGCAAGCAGATACTGGATGAACTGGAACAGGTGCAGAAAACTATTGCCGACCTGGAAGACCTGCTGGCTAATCCAGGCCGCATGTTTGGTCTGATAAAAGAAGAGACAAAGGGGCTGGGTGCCAAGTTCGGCAACGCCCGCGCAACCGAGATAACCCATCAGGAGTCGCTGGGCTTTTCCGAGGAAGACCTTATTGCCCATCAGGACATGGTGGTAACGCTTTCGGAGCGCGGCTTCGTCAAGCGGGTTCCTGCCAAGACATACGTCCTGCAGCACCGCGGCGGGCGCGGCATCATCGGCATGTCCACCCGCGAAGAGGATGCGGTGCGCTTCCTGATGGCGGCCGACACGCATGACGCCATGCTGTTCTTCACTAACAAAGGGCGCGTTTTCAGCATAAAGTGCCATGAGATCCCACTCGACCTGTCGCGTATCTCAAAGGGCACGGCTGTGGTCAATCTTTTCCCCATAAATCCGTCAGAGAAGGTAACGGCTGTGGTACCCGTACGCAGTTTCACGCCGGGCACGTTCCTCATAATGGCTACCGTAAAGGGCGAAGCCAAGAAGGTGGCTATCGATGCCTTCAACTCGGTGCGCTCAAGCGGCTTGCTGGCTATGGATCTTTCCAAGGGCGACAGCCTGGTGGCGGTCACGATGTCCACGGACGACAGAGACTTGATTATGGTATCGCGCAACGGCCAGTCAATACGCTTCCCTGTGAATGAACTGCGCGACAGCCTGCGGGCTTCGGGCGGCGTATGCGGCTTCAAGCTCATTGGCGACGATGAGGTGGTCAGCATGGACGTGGTCAATCCCGAAGGCTATTTGCTGACGGTCACCGCGGGCGGCTTCGGCAAAATAACAGCCCTCAGCGAATATCCGTCGCAGCACCGCGCCGGAAGTGGTGTTATCACCTTCAATGTCACCGATAAGACGGGTGTGGTTGTGGCTGCTACATCAGTGGATGAATACAGCGAGGTTATGCTGGTTTCGGCCAACGGCATCATTACGCGCACACCCGTTAAGGAAGAAGACCCGCGCAAGGGCATCACCACGCAGGGACGCGCCACGCAGGGCGTGAAGCTGATGAAGCTGGACGAGGGCGACTCACTGGTCGGCCTTACCTGCATAGAGGAAAAGGACGAGGAAGAAACCACTCCCCCGGAAGAAACGACGGAGGCGGGATAGAGTCAAATCTCTGGTTGAATAGTTAAAAGAGGGGGCGCAAGCCCCCTCTTTTTTTGTTTTTATTACGAGGAGACGTATCCAAACCGGTTTTTTTTCGTTGTAATGAGAAAGGAGAGTTGATGACTGCTTCAAGTTGCGCTGCCGGCAACATTCGTACGGAGAAAAGGCTGACATGGCTCGCCCATGGCTGCCTTATGGTTGCCGCCATCGGGTTGATATTTGCCAGTCTGTTGAGAAGCAATCCGGAACTGATTCCGATTGATCCCGGTATTTTTCCCTTCATGCATTTCAGCGCGCAGATGTCGCAGGTTATCTATTTCGGCGGTGTGGCGCTGGCAATAGCCCTGCTTGCGTGGATATCCCCTGCTCCTGCGGCTATTTTGGGAATTTTGTTTGGTATATACCGGATTATCAAATATTCATATTTTGCCAATATATCACCTCAACCCATAACATCTGCGCCGGGCGAAATTATTATGCACTCAACACCGTCAGGCGCTCATTTTATGCCCCAGCCGATTTATTACCTGTTATACGGGTTATTCCTCGCAGGCTGCGCCATTCATCTTTTCCTTGGAGTCAGGAACCTGTGGCTTAACCGAAAGTCAGCACCGGAGGCAAATACAGGATTACGTCTGACGGCGAGGATTGTTACGCTGGCTGCGCTGGTAATATCTAACATTGTTTTTCTCACGGTTGACGAAGCTTCGGTGGCATTTAATTTCAATGTACTGGCGATAGTCGCCTTTGGTATAGCGTGGTTCTGGCATAAAACAGGCAGCGTTTTGATTATATTGTTAAGTGTATGGTCGCTCTATGACCTTTTGAGCCGTGGCTACGGAACCGGCACAACGCTAATATATTCAAGCTTGTTCTCTCTGTTTCTCGCGGGCGGTGTTTTATACCTGCTTTTTGTGTTGCAGAGAAAGCCTGTGCCTTGCAACGAACCTGACGGCGCGTAATAAAAAGGCAGGTTTCAAACCTGCCACTACAGAACCGAATGTTCGATTACTGTCAGCGTATTACTTATTGGCTTTCTTTATCTCTTTGGTGGCAACAGGCTCCCCGCGGGTAAGCCTGC
>CAYRSY010000038.1:0-13005 GCA_964427105.1 uncultured Dehalococcoidales bacterium | reverse complement strand
ACCGGCTCGTCCGACTTTTCGTCAAGCGTGAACAGCAACACTTCGATTCCCCCTCGCGAACGGCGAACGTCCGTTCAGGGGAAAGCGTACGCGGGAACCGGACGGTTGACAACTGCCAAGTCAGGTCAATTTGGAACCGACCAGTTTGCGATGTTCCCTCACTCAGTTGATGACCTTGTACCCCACGAACGAGTAGTACAGGAAGACCTTGCCATCCTTGTCGCCGGGGCAGCTCACGTACACGGCGATCTTGTCGCCGCTCCAGCGCGCGTCGCGCACGAAGAATCCCGGCCGGTTGACCGTGATCGTCCGGTACGTCACCGTGGAGTTGCGCTTGTAGACCCGCACCTTGCGCGGCGGATCGATCCGCAGGACGCCTCCCTCGAACGCCCCGAAATTCGACGCGCACGCCTGCCCGGCGAAGACCAGCAGCAGCGCGACGAGAAGTGACAGAAACAAAGACTTTCGCATGTAAGATCACCCTCCCTTGTATTGAGAACGCAGACCGGATTGACAATGAACCCAGTCTGTCATGATAATAATATGCAGCTCGGCTGCCATGTGCAGCGGGAGTAACGACGCCGTCCCTTCGGGGGCGGCGTCAGCTTTTTGAGCCCCTTCAGAGCAATACGCCCTGTTCCCGCGCAACGGCGTTTCCTTCGCGTGCTTCCGGTCGACTCGACAGGCCGCCCAAGGCCAGGATATGCTTCCCGCGATCGGCCCGCAGAACACGAGCGTCCTAACGCTCCGACCTCCCTTCCTCCATCCGGTCCCAGGCGGCGAGGACGAGACGCGCGGTGCGGTACTCGCCGAACGTCTTTTTCTCGTTCTCCCTGAGGACGCGGAAGGTCTCGGACGGATAGTCCGGGCCGTACGCGTCCGCAGGGTCGAGGATATAGCGCAGTTCGTCGCGGTTCAGGCCGTAGAGGCGCGCGTAGTACGCGTCGAGTTCGGCGCGCACGTGCGCCCGGCGATCCGGGTTCCACGCGAACGGAGCGCCCGTGAAGCCGAGGTCCTGCGCGAACGGCCGCAGGCTCCCGCTCGTGTAGACGAGTTCGAGAACGCGCGGCGCGATGAAATCCAGGTCGTCCTTCGTGTAGGCATCGGACGGAAGAATCGCAAGTTGCTGAGCGATAAAGAAATTTAGGTGCGTTCCTCCGACTTTATGTCGCGCATGGAAATCGAGAACCAACGATACCAGACTCCCGAAAAAAGCAGCAAGTAACCGGATATCGTCAACCAAAGAGAAGAAAAGCGGAAAATTGTTCCCAACCCCCACCCTCGGAATGACGCCCGCAATCACGGTCCGTTCGTCCGTCGACCGGCAGATGTCCCGCCATCCCATGAGCCACCCGTGCGTCCACCCCTTCGCCGCGAGGCGGCTTTGGACCTCGTCCCCGGGAACCCAGTAGCGCGGCAGGACATCGTAGCCCGGATCGCGCTTTTCCGTTTCCGTCGCGTCGCGCACGGTCTCGCCGTCCGTCTCGTAGGTCGCCCAGCGATGGTCGAACTGGTGGACCATCTTGGCCTCGTACAAGGGAACCCAGGCGCGCCCGCCGGCGCCCGTCCACATTGCGCCGGTCCGCTGCGCCTCCTGCTCCGCAAGCTGCTTCGCCGTCCGGAAGAGACCGCTGTCGTTGGACATGTGGAACATCGCCATGAAGGAGATCCTCCACGGATTGCCCTCCTTGCCCGCGGCCTCGTCGATGAGGACCGGGACGCGCGCGTAGATCCGGCGCGTGAGGTCCGCGTCGGCGCGCGAGCGGAAGACCGGCGCCGTCCGCGTATTCGGGTTGATGCGCGCGATGTCGGCGGGCGTGAGCGTGAAGCGCCGCCGATCGTCGGCGAGGTGCTCGCCGCGCGTCGCGAAGAAGACGAATGTCGGCTCCCCGACGTCGCGTCCCAGTGTGAGAAGGCAAAACTTGTAGCTGCGATGAACTCCCGGAAAGATCGCTTCCTTATTCTCGAAGTCGTAGAGGCTCGCAAGTCGCCGCCCCTTCGCGACGGCGTCGAAGAACGCGCGCGTCGTGTTGTCCGTGGCGATTCCGGTGGGGACGATGAAGCCCGAGCGCCCCTCCGGGGCGCAGATGTCCCGAAAGGTCTCGGCGAAGACCGCGTAGGTGTTCACGTCGCCCGTTCCCGTCAGCGGAAAGCGCCCGCCTTTTCGGACGAACACGCTCGACGCTTCCGACTCGCGCAGCGCGTCGCGGAACGCCCGCGCGAGCGCCATGTCGGACTCCGGCGCGCCGGGCTCGGACAGCGCCCGGATCATGCGCGTCCGTTCGGCCGCGTTCGGGGCCGAGGCGATTCTGGGGCTCCGGTTTGCGAAGTATTCCTGCTCCTGGAGCTTGATGCGCTCCCACGGCGGATTTCCGAGAACGACGTCGAAGCCGCCCTTCGCCATGACGTCGCGGAACTCCAGATGCCAGTGAAAGAACCGGTGCGTCCGGGAAAGTCCGTTCGCGTTCGCGGCGACGGCCGAACGAACGCTGTCGCCGTTTCGCGCCCGTTCGAGATCCTCGCACGTCGGCACGCTTTCGAACGTTTCGCCGGTCTTCGGGGCGAAGAATGCGCCCGTGTACAGGTCCGCCGCGAGTTTTTCGAGGACATAGGCCGGGTCTTCGAAGGTTTTGCGCCACTGCATGCGTTTGGCCGCGATCTGGCCGACGTCGTCCTCGGGCAACGCCTCTACGGCTTTCGCGCCCGAGGCGACGCGGAGCAGGGCCCCGCCGAAGGAAGTTCCGACGAAGAGGCTCACCGTGTGCGCCGTCCGCTCGTTCGCGTTGCGGATTTTCAGCGATTTGCAGATCTTCTTGTCGTCGCCGCTCAGCGCGTCGTACGCCGCGTCCGGGATGCCCCCTTCCATGCACTTCGGGTCGAGAACGCCGACGAGGCTGTCGCCGCAGCGGATGTGCGGGTCGAGGAAGGTCAGCGGCCTGCCGGGTTCGAGCGATTCGATCCAGAGCGCGGTCCGGCAGAGTTCGACGGCGAGCGGGTTGCGGTCCACCCCGTACACGCAGTGCCGGACGACTTCGCGGAGCGCATGCTGTCGCGCCGGTTCGTCGGGCGTGTCGGAGCCCGTTTCGAGCCGGGCGATCTCGATCGCCATGCGCCGCGCCGCCGCCAGAAGGAAGTGCCCCGATCCGCAGGCCGGGTCGATGATCCGCAGCGCGAGAAGCGCCGCCCTCGGGTCGTCCGCATGTCGCCGCGCAGTGTCGCCGATGACCGGATCGAGGGCCGAGCGGATCAGTTCGTTCACGAGAACGGCGGGCGTGTAGTACGAGCCCGTGAGCTTTCGCGCCGAGCCTTTCGCGGCCGTTTCCGCGGCGTCGCCGACAAAGCCGAACGACCACGGAGCCGCCCCCGTGTCGATGCACGGAACGAGTTCGAGCAGGCTTTCGTACACGGAGCCGAGTTCCTCCGTTCCCATGTCGCGGTAGTTCACGCGCGAAAGGGCTCCGTCCGAGCGGAACCACGCAAGCGAGCGGACGGCTTCGAGAAGGTGTTCGTTGGCGATATCCGCCGCATCGAGGCACGGGCAATGCCCCGCGTCGAAGAGTCCGCCGAGCGCGGGCAGTCCGAGAGCCGGGGCGCCCGTCTCGAGCGCGCGGAAGAGCACCGTCATCCCGCGCCAGAGGTCGGCGTGACGGTCGTAGCGTCTGCGCCGAAGCGCGAGCGTCCGCAAATGCGCGAGTCCGTACCCTTCGCGGTAGAGGCGTCGGGCGCGGCTGTCGGCGTCGGGTGCGTGAAGCGCGTTGCGCTCTTCGGCCGTGAAGAGGAAGAGCAGGCGATAGACCAGGCGCAGAAGTTCCTCGAAGTATGCCGCCGGAGTGAGCGTTCCTTCGGCAAGCGCCCGCCGCAACGCTTCGTTCGCCGGGTTCCGAAGGAATCCGTTTCCGAGGGCGCGGAGCGATTCCGTCACGCCGACGCGCAGGCGTTCGAGCGCGCGTTGTCCCTCCTCCTGCGACCGGTTGCGCCACTGTTCGAGGATGCACCGGCCGATGTCTCCCTCGACCGGACGGAGACGCGAGCCGTGGAACGCGAGCCAGAGAAGGACGAAGTCCGCATAGAGCTGTTCCCCGAAGATCAGTTCGAGGTCCGCCTCGACGAATGCGGGACGCGTGAGGCTCGGGTTGTCGCGCACGAGACGGACCTTCCGCCCGTTCGAGACGACGCCCCACATCCAGTCATCCCTGCCGTTCAGAAGCTCTTGCACGAGACCGTGCGGCGAGCGGCGGCGGCCCTCTTCGCCGAATCGCGGGTCCGCCGTTTCGAGTTCCCGCTCCGTCGCGGCGAAAAGGACCGGCGCGAGCCCGCCGAAGGCCGTGTGCGTCAGCGGGAAGGAGCGGTCGCCGATGCGGATGGTTCCCGAGGGGGCGATGTCGCTCCACCCGAGGACGGTCGTGAAGAGCGGGATCAGCCATTTGTTCACGCAAAGTTTTTCCCGATCGACCGACGACGAGCCCCGCAGCGACGCCCATGCGTCGTACAGGTCGTTCGCGACGCGCCAGTACCGCGCGATCTCGTCCTTGAGGGAGAAGGACTTCGTAACGCCGTAATCGTTTCCGGACTGGTGCGGCGCGTGCAGCGACGCGATCGCGGCGAGAAATTCCGGAGGCAGGAGGCCGCCCTGTACGCGGATCGCCGTCGCGCCGTGACCGTTGCTTTCCTTTCGCATGCGCCCCGCCCCCTATCGGCCCGCGACGGGCATCAGAACGTAGACGCCGATGACGTCCACGGGAAGCGCCGGCGTGACCGAGTAGCGCACGCCCCGGATTTCTCCGGCCTCGCGGACACGTCGGTGATCCGCCAGAAGTTCCCCCGAACGCCGCTGCGCGAGCGCGTCGAACTCCGGCGCGAGCCGTTCGAGCGACGCGAGGGCCTGACGGATCAGCATGCTTTTCTGTCCGTCGGCCATGTTTTTGTCCGCTTCGAGCGAGAGCAGCGAAAGCGCCGCGTCTTCCGCAAGCACGCGAGGCGCGCCGGACGCGCCTTCGATCGCGACGCCGAGGCACTCCTCGGCCAGAAGCGAGCGTTCCGGGGCGAAGCTCTCTCCCTTCACGCGCCGTTCGACGAGGATCTGGTATCGCGGCCGCAAAAGGCAGAGCGTCGTCCGGGTCGAAACGCCGCTCGTGAAGAACGCCGCGCAACGGGCGGCGATGGCCGCATCTCCGATGTCGAGCGCCGATTCGGCGACGTAATCGGCCAGCGTCGCGACCAGCGGGTGGGACCGACAGACGTACACGGTCCCCGTTGGCGCTGGAAGGTCGAAGGCCAGCCGCGCCGCGCAGCTCACGCCGGCGGATTCCAGCCGTTCCCGGAGCGGGCCGGGAAGATGCGCGGCCGGGAGGCGGCTATATCCGGCCTTCTTTTCGAGCGGAGCGCCGAGACGTTCGCACGCGTCCGCGACAAAACGTCCGACGTCTTCCGAGCTTCCCATGAGCGAGACGGTTTTCTTCCACTCGGGGAGGACGTCGTCCGGCCGGAGCCGCCGTTGCGCGAAGACGGTCCGGGAGACCCGATCCTTCTCCGCCTGCCACGCCGCATCCACCTGGCGCTCCTCATCGTCGAACCCGAGCGAGAGCTGCGGCGCGGCCGCCTTTTTTCCGCGTCCCCTGAGGAGGACCGCCTGCATGACGGCCTCGACGACCTTCGTGTTGTCCATCGGCAGCGGGACGGCGACGCCCAGTTCCTTGCGGATTTTTGCGGCTTTCCGGAGGATGACCTGGAGGACCGCGCCGTCGACGGGGTTGTTTTCGCCGTACAGCATCAGCGTCCGCACGATTTTCGAGCCCTGGCCGAAGCGGTCGGCGCGCCCTTCGCGCTGTTCGTGGCGGGTTGGGTTCCACGTGAGGTCGTAGTGGACGACCGCATCGAAGAAGCGCTGAAGGTTGATTCCTTCGGAGAGGCAGTCGGTCGCGATGAGAACGGGGCGAACGCCTTCTTCCGGCTCTTCGAGATCCCGTATCCGCTCTTCGCGCTCTTCGGGCGGGAACTCGCCGGTGATGCACAGCACCTTCGCCCGTTCCGCGCCGAGCGCCCCGGCGAATACGTCGTTAAGATAGTTGGCGGTCGCGATGTACCGACAGAAGACAACGGGCCGGAAGCCGTCCCCGAGAAGCCGCCGCACCTCGCCGAGCAGCAGGGCCGCCTTCGGGTCGTTCGCGACGCCCCTGCACGTTTCCGCCCGCGCGATCAGTCCTTTCAGGATCGCTGCGTCGCCCGCCGTCCCGAGCGTGCCCGCAGGGACGCTTTCATCCGGGGAGAGCCCGTCTTCCTGCATGCCGTCGAGCACCAGCCCTTCGGCCGCACGGTCCAGAAGCGCCGCTCGTTCGGCCTCGCTGCCCCCTTCGGCGGCCTGGAGGCGCGTCCGGAGCGCCACGCCCGCCGCCGCCGGGCTCGACGAGACGCAGCGCAGGAGCGCGAGCGCAGCCCACCAGGACATGCGCTGTTCCAGCAGAGATCCCTTTTCCGCGCGACGGACCATTCCGCGGGCGTATTCGAGGATGTCCTCGAAGAGCGCTCCCCAGTCGCCGCCGAGGACGTACGTCGCCTCGCGGCTTTCCCGCACCGGGAATCCCGCCGTGTCGCGCCATTCGGCGATATCGCCCCTGCGACGCTGGACGAAGTGGTTCGAGAGCCGGTCGCGCAGGCGCGTTCGCTCCTGCCCTTCGTTCATGTCCCGCAGGGCCGCGAACTCCGGCGAAAGCAGCCCGAGAAGGTTGTGGAAGGCCGCGTCGTCGCCTGAGTGCGGCGTCGCCGTCAGGAGCACCATGTGCCGTTTCGGCTCCCCTTGGGCAAGCCCTTGCAGGAGCCGGTAGCGCTGATGACGGACCGCTATGTCGGAACGGGCGCACGAGTGCGCCTCGTCGACGATCACGAATTCCGGACAGGCGCGCAGGAAATCGTCGCGCCGCCGGTCGGCCTTGATGTAGTCGAGCGAGACGACGGTGTTCGGGTAGACCTCGAAGACGGATTCCCCGGGCCGCAGTCCCCGTTCGAGACGAGCCGCCGTCCCGGTGGTCACGATTTCGGCGTCGATGTGGAATTTCGAGGACAGTTCGTCCCGCCACTGGTCGCACAGGTGCGGCGGGCAGATGACGACGGTCCGGGAGATCTCGCCCCGGTCGATCATCTCCCGCGCGATCAGCCCCGCTTCGATGGTTTTTCCGATGCCGACGTCGTCCGCGATGAGAAGGCGGATCACGTCGGTCTTCAGGGCCATGAGCAGCGGCACGAGCTGGTAGGCGCGCGGTTCGAACGCAAGATTGCCGAAACTGCGGAACGGCCCCGCTCCGGATCGGAGCTTGAGGCGCAGCGCATCCCGCAGAAGGAGCGCCGCCTGCCGCGACCCGGGCCTGTCGGGGTCGGGAGGCGAAAAGGTCGCCGCCGCGGGAGGCTCCGGTTCGAGCGGCAGATAGATGAGCGTTGCGTCCTCTTCGCTTCCGCCGAGCGGACGAAGCCTGAGGACGTCCGCGTCCGCGCCGGGAAGGACGACCCACTCCCGCCCCCGCGCCTTTACGAGATCGCCGGACTTGAAAGCGACCGAGACCGTCATGACGTTTCCCCTTCCGCGTCGCCCTCGCCGAAGACCCACGCGTAGGTTCGCAGGAGTTCGCGCCAGCTCGCCGAATCGTATGTGAACCGGATCACGGTGTAGCCGGCGTTTTCGAGGCGATCTGTTATTTCGCGGTCCTGCGCCTGTCGCCGTTCCGTTTCGTGGTCCGGGCCGTCGATGAAGACAAGCACCTGGTGCTCGGTGTATTCGAAATCGGGGTTCACGTTGTGCTTCGCGAGGTAGTGTTGTCCCCGGTCCGGAAGCGCGAATTTTCCCTTCCGCAGGAACTCCAGCCAGTGCCGTTCGAGGCCCGAAACGCAGACGCGCGACAGCGTCCCGAACGAATCCCCGGCGCTTTTTTCCGCCGCGACCGCGGCGCCCGAGGCGCGCGTCAGGCGACAGAGGAAGTCGAGTGCTTCGGCGTTCCGCCGGTCGATGCGGGCGTGGTCGGTCTGGTTGTAATAGCTCAGCAGGCAGCGGTAGCACCCGGCCTCGCACGAGTCGTCCGTATCGGACAGGTCGTCCGGTCCGGTCCAGTTTCCGCTTTTCGACGCATAGTGACAGATTTCGAGCGCACGCTGCGCGACACGCCGGATCGCCCCGGGATCGGAACTCAGGCGCGTAAGGACGCCCGCGCCCCCTTCGGCGGCTTCGTAGAAGAGAAAGGCGTTCCGCCTGTCGGAGTCGGGCAGCGGTTCGACGGCCAATTCCGACTCTTCCAGCTGGAATTCCTGTTCGATGCCTCGTTTCAACGCGTGCTGCAATGTCGCGAGCCCCGATTCCGAGAAGACGCTCTTCGGAGTGACGAGAAGGATGTTTTTCGTATCCTCCACGAAGGGAGTGATCCGCTGAACGGTCTTGCCGTCGGGGAGGATGTTGTTTTCGGCGTCCTCGGGCGCCTGGCTGTCTTTCGCCCATTCTCCGGTGGCGACGTCGATCGCGAATCCGTAGACGCTCTTGTCCTTCCTGCGCCGCCATCCTAGGTTCAGGCGCCATATCGTTGCGGCGGGACCGTAGCTCAGGTCGAGAAGCTCCTCGCCGCCCTCGGCGAAGAGCGCCTTCTTCCTCCGGACGCAGCCGTTTTCCTCGGAATAGCGCAGCGTCGTGATCATCTGGTATCCCTGGCGCTGGCGTTCTTCTTCGTCCGACGTTATCCGGGTCGCGCGCCGCGTGGACACCTGTTCGATCCGGTAGAGGTTCGAGAGCCGCCGGCCGCCCGCGATGGATTGGCCGCAATGGACGCACCGTTCGGGCTCGAACGAGAAGTGCCCGTATCCGCAGTGCGGACAGAGGACGGCGCTCTGAACGGGCAGGCGCGCCGATACCGTGACGCTCCCTTCGTCCCTGATGGTGAGGATGGCCCGTCGCACTCTGTACGTGCTGCCTTCGTGATAGATGATGGATTGCGGCCCGAATTCCGAGAGTCCGAGAAAGCGCGGCCTGCTCAGGAACGATTCGCGCACGACCTTTTCCTTTCGTCCCGGAATGTAGGCCATGAGGGGCAGGCGCGGGAAGTTGTATCCCGGCAGGAATCCTTCGGACGCCAGGTAGCGGTAGGTGTAGAAATCCGAATTCGTCGTTGCCCGGCTTTCGAGGAGGAGGTTCTGCTGCGAGTAGGCCTCGTCGTAACGGCTCTTCGCCTCGCGGCGGTCCTGTTCGCCGGCCGCCGCGTTTTCGACGACGGCGTTCGCGAGCTTCATTTGGCTTGCCGTTGCGCGGTACAACGATCTCCAGCGGCGAAACGCCGCGTCGAAGCGTTGCCCCGCGCCGCCAACGACGTGATCGAGCCATGTCGCGGTGCGCCACGGCGCGACCGACGGATCGAGGTCGGCGGCGAGCATCGCGACGATGCGTTCCGAACGCGCCTTCGCCGACGCGCGAACCGAGGGCTTCGCGGCTGCGTCAACGATCTCCTGACGCAACGGAAGGTCGTCGCCCGCTTCGAGATCGAGAACATCCCGAACGGAGGAGCCGAGCTTTTCCCCCGTTTCCGCCAGCCAGACCGCGTGAAGGTGGCTTCTGACGAGATCCTCGTTCGCGAGGTCGATCGTCGGCGCCTTGACGGCTCCGGCGACCATTCGGGGCGGGTCGGCGAAGAAATACTGGTCGTGCGGCGATTTCGCCGCGCAGTAGGTGATGACGAGCGCGGGCTGTCCGCTTCTTCCGGCGCGGCCGCTTCGCTGCGCGTAGTTCGCGGGCGTCGGCGGCGCGTTGCGCAGGTAGACGGTATTCAGCGTGGAGATATCGACGCCGAGTTCCATTGTCGGCGAGCAGAAGAGCACGGGAAGCCCCGCCTTTTCGACGGCTCCGTCGATGATCCGTTCCCGCCCGAGTCCCTTCCGGAACCGCTGTTCCCGTTCGCCGCGATTGTCGCTGTCCACCTGGGCCGTGTGTTCGCGCGCCTCGAACCGGTGGAGGGAACGATCCCCGCTTCCGAGGAGCCTCGCGACGTTTTCGTAGAGGTCGAGGAAGAAACGGTTCACCGATCCGCTGTCGGCCGTTTCCTCCTTCCTGTCGTCAAGACGCCATTCAAGCACCCCGGCGTCGATCCGGTACCCGGTCACCCCGTTTTCGATTTCTTCGGACTGAACGTATCCGTATGTGCAGAGGATTTGAAAAAGATCATCGACAACGGCGTTGTACGTCTCCTCATCGAAGGTCTCCGGGAAGTCGCGATTCCCTGCTCCCCAGTAGGATTGCGTCCGGATCGAGCGGCCGAATTTGGAACGCCACGAGAGATGGACGATCGAGCCGTCCGGTTGCCGGTCCCTCGGTCTGGGACGCGGGACGAGGTATGTCCATTGCGTCGGGCGCTCCTCTTCGGAAAGCCCCCACGGTTCCTTGAGGTCGTTGTAGCTCCGGTTCCTGACCTGTTCCAGATACATCGGGTCGAGATAGATGCTCTTGATGCACAGCCCTTTTCTCATGGCGTCCAGGAGGTCACAGGCAAGTCCGAAGCGCCGTTCCGGCGAAAGCGACCCGAGGAGCGGATGTCCCCTGCGCCACTCTTCTTCGTCGAGGCAGCATTCTTCGAGTCCCTTGTACGAAATGCGCAACAAGCGCAGCTGTTCGAGGTTCGGGTTCGTCAATCGCCAGCCCCGGCGAAGATCGGCGTAGAGACGGTTTCCGATGACGTCTCGGAGCGTCTTGATCACGTTCTGGGCCCTGGGCCCCTTGGCCTCCGGGGCGACCGCGTAGTCCGACGGCTCGAGCCGCAGGTGATCGAGAACCGTCTGCGTCAGGATATCGTCGGTCAGACAGCGCTCCGGGCGGCTCTCGATAGCGGAGAGCAAAGATCCGCGCAGCAGCAGGATCTGTATGAGGTCGTTGAAGTGCCCCGCCTGCAGCGATGCGTCCTGTCTGTTATCCGTGAACCCGAGGATCTTCTTCGCCTTTTCTTCGAGATCCGTTCCGACAAGATACCGCATCGCCGAAAGAACGAGAACCGTCGTCGCGGAACTCCTGCCCTCCGTGGAAAGCCCCGAAAGTTTCGCGAGGTCGCTCTTCAAAACGCCGTCGTACGAGACGCCGCAACGGAGGCAGAAGCGGAACGTTCCGGGAATGAACCAGAACTGGGTCCCGCTCCCGGAGACGCGCCCCTCCGTGTCGATGGAGACGAAAATCGGACGGAACTTGCGATAGTAGGGTTTCAGGCGTGCAAACCCATCCCGGTATTCGAGCCATTCTTCCGGGTAGTGGTTCTCGATGTCTTCCGCATCGAACAGGCCGTCCTCGTCGGGGATGAGATATCCGAACAGGAGTGAATCGTCTTCGTTCGAGCGCTCCGTCAGTTCTCTCGGCATGAAACGGTTCGGGGACTTCCCCTCCATTTCGGCCCATACGGGGTAATATTCCTGCCCGCATTCCCGGCAGAAAGCCACGTTGAACAGGGGCTTCCCGCGGTCGCCGGGTTTGTATTGCTGTCCGTCGAGCGTGATGTAGCGCGTGTCCTTCGCTTCGAGCGTCGCGTAGACGTTCCATGCGCCGCTGATGAACTGGTGCAGCCGAAACGCGAAAAAGCTCCGCCCGGCGTCGTTTCGCGTCCGACAGGCCGCCAGCAGGAACTCCGGGAGATAACGGGAGCATTCCCGACAGGGCAGGCCGCTCTCTTCCGCAAGGAGCGCGGCGGCTTCTTCCATCGTTTTCGGACGCGATATGCGGACGAATTTTCCGCTCGCTTCTTCGAGGCCGAGCCGTCGTTCGACCCATGCGGCCACAGGATGCCGCCGGAGTTCGTCGCAGGCGTATGTTTCCCGGACTCCCTCACGGATTGCACGGGACAGATGTTCCCTCTCCGGGACGATGTCGGGAAGCGTGACCGGCCGAAGCGTCTCCGTGATGACGTTCTCCGGTTTGACCGGAGCGCCGAAAATCCGCCCTGCGACGTTCGCCACGACGCTGTTGCGATTGTCCGCGTCTCCCTCGGACGCCATCGTCGCCGATGTTCCGATGCAGAGAAGATTGTCGTTGAAGCGTTCCCGAATCCGGCGCACGAGCATCGCGACGTCGGCGCCCTGCCGTCCGCGATACGTATGCAATTCGTCCAGCACGAGGAACCGTAGTCCTTCCGAGTTTTCGCGAAGCGCTATATCCTGGGGAAGAAAACGCGTCATGACAAGCTCGAGCATGACATAGTTCGTCAGGAGGATGTCCGGCACGGTATTCGCGATCGCCTCCCGTTCCTCCGGGCTTTCCTGTCCCGTATAGCGTGCGAACGTAACCGGCCGTTCGTCGTTTCCATATCCGAGGCGCAGGAATCTTTCGAGTTCCTCGCACTGACTGTTGCACAACGCGTTCATCGGGTAGACGACGATGGCGGTGATTTTCTTGCGGCGATCTCCAAGCCGTCTTCGACGAAGAACATCGTTCACGATCGGGATGAAGTACGCAAGCGACTTTCCCGACCCCGTTCCCGTGGTCAGGACGTAGCTCTCGCCGCGAAGCGCCGTTTCGATGGCTTCCCGCTGATGCAGATGCAGGATCAGCGGTTTTCCGAAGGGGTCGTCCTTCGACTTGATCCGGAAGATCCTCCTGCATTCCGATTCCAGAAGGCCGCTGTCGACAAACTCATCGATGCTCCCTCCGGAGACGAACCCCGGATTCAGCTGAATGAGCGGGGCGGGCCAGAAACGTCCGCTCCGGTAGGCATTCTCGACGGATACGCCGATGTCGTCCGAACGGATTTTCGTAAAGCTCCGGGAAAATTTCTCGTAGTCGTCGACGATGCGGTCGCGGAACGAAAAGACATCCATAGCCCTTCCCCCTCGCTCGCTGACAAAATTCGGGATGCAACCGATCAAATTTAATGAACAAGGCGATCTTCTCGTTGCTCCGCGAAAAAAAGAGCTTTTCAATCAGTGTAGACCCACGGGAGATTCATTTCAAGGGAGGCTTCAGAGAGCCGGAAATGAGTCAAGTGGCCCGCGGTTATTCCTTCCGCAGGATTT
>CAYRSY010000037.1:0-13507 GCA_964427105.1 uncultured Dehalococcoidales bacterium | reverse complement strand
TTCATCCTGTTCAATCCCATCAGGACAGCCTGGGAAGCTCGTCGGTGATGAGCGACGCCAACGGGCAGTCTTTGAGCAGCATTACCTACTACCCATTCGGAGAGACGCGCACCGGCAGCGTACCAACCGACAGGAAGTTTACGGGGCAGCGGGAGGATGGGACGGGGCTGTATTACTATAACGCCAGGTATTATGACCCGGAGATTGGGAGATTTATAAGCGCGGATACCGCAATTCAAGATCTAAACAAAACACAGTCATTCAATCGTTATTCGTACACCATGAATAATCCTTTAAAATATACAGATCCAACCGGAAACGCATGTGTTTCTGATGATGGTAGTGGGAGTGGTTCGGAATCTGTCGCTCATACATATACTGTTGTTTGGGGATATATCGAGTCTGTTCCGATAATTCCACCTTTATCATATATTCATACGGTGATAGTTGTTGTAGATGAAAACGGGAATTATTACAAAATCGAAAGCCAGAGCGTCGGCGCTGGTGTTGGAACAGGGCTAACCTTATACTTTATTCCACCTGGTAGTACAATAGGAGCAGACAACATTGAGGATCCGGGTACTTATGAAATCACAATAAACTCTAGTTTTTCTTTAGTTTCTGATAAACTTGGGAAACTATGGAATGTAGCAGCCGGTTTTGACTCTAACGGAAATTGGGTTTGGGAGCCTGGTACAGATATCTATTTTGTTGTATATTTTGCTACACCCGATATTATTAGTGGACATCTTACGCATACGAGTGTGACTTCACTTACGAAAGAAGAAGTCTATGATTTAGATCCTCCCGGTTACTTTACCAAAATTTATCGTAATTGGTTCGGAGTAGATATTGAGGGCGATGACTATTTAGAATAAGACATAATAAAGCGCTTGAGATAAATCGCTAAAAATTGGGGAAATGAGGTAAATACTTGAAGAAATTTGGCAAGATTTCATTATTGATACTTAGTTTATTGCCTTATATCACAATCGCAGTCTGTATAATTGCAGTATTGACTGGAGTAGCAAAACCTATAGATACGGGTAGATATCGTGTAGATAATGTATTTCTTTCGGCGTTGCCTGTTGCGATGTTTGCTGCTATTCCCTTTCAATGGGTATTCTATATTACAAATGTGTTTAGAAATACAACAGTCGGAAAAAACGAAAAAGCGTTATGGGCCTATTTTCTTTTGGCCGGACATATCATAGCCTTTCCGTTCTATTGGTACTTCCACATCTGGAAGGATAATGACAAAAATAAAAATGCTGTCATTCCTGAATCTCCTGCTGTTACCTCACGGAAAGAGAGCGCCTCTTATTATAAAAGCAAGCGTTCCAAGATTATCTTGCTGGCAGCTAGTTTATTACCCTTTGTTTTCATGTTGTTGGCTGCTTTAATCCTGTCTCATATATCTCTATTCCCATTGGTCTACGTTTGTGGCATACTTTTTTACGTTTCTATTATTGTATTAATTGTCGTGTATATAGTCGATGTATATAGAAATTCCGACCTCACTTCAAGTCAACGCTTGCTATGGGCTGTAATGTTTGTTTTGGGGACTATGATGGTCTTTTTGATTTACTGGTATACTTACATCTGGAAATCCCCAAATCTTCCACCTGATACGCGCTCGCCTAATTAACTTTCAATACACCTGGGATGCCACCGGTAATCTTTTGAAGCGCATAAACTGCGCGGTTGCGGAAACGGAATACTTCATCTATGACTCGATTGACAGGCTGGTAATCGTCGCCGGAGCTTACGAGCAAGTATATACCT
Organism: uncultured Dehalococcoidales bacterium; assembly: GCA_964427105.1. Lineage (GTDB taxonomy): Bacteria > Chloroflexota > Dehalococcoidia > Dehalococcoidales > UBA1222 > SURF-27. The sequence goes on along the minus strand of CAYRSY010000037.1, from coordinate 11,722 downwards.
ATGACACCATCGGCAACATTACCTCCATGAACGGCGAGGCATACACCTACAGCACCAAGCCGCATGCCGTAACCGCTGTAGGCGCGGCATCGTATATCTATGACGGCAACGGCAACATGACCAACCGCAACGGGCAGACGATAACCTGGGATGTGGAGAATCGGCCGGTTGCCATTGACACTGAAAGCTATATTTACGATGGGGACGGCAACCGCATATCCAAGACGGCTGGCGGAGAGACGACGCTCTACATCAACAGGTACTACGAGACGAATGTCACCGAGCTTGTATCTGGCAAATATCGTTAGAACGGCCAGGATCTTCTGGTTTTTTGCTGCTCCTGGACAGCGGGTTCCGTGTCGTGTCCGTGAGTGCACTCCAGCACCGCCGGACGCTTCTGGTCTTTGCCTATAACGATGCCGAAGGTTTCCAGCAGAGTCTCCGCGTTAAGCACCTCCTGCGGCGGGCCGAAGGCTACAACCCTGCGCGCCAGCAGCATAACCTGTTGACATAAGGATGCTTCCTCCTGAATATCGTGCGTGGCAACTATGATTGAAGCGCCGCGGCACAGTTCATCGTTCATGGCGTGCAGGTAAAGGTCTCGGCCTCCTGCATCCAGCCCTGAAGTAGGCTCATCCATTACCAGCAGGTCGGCTTTATGCGCCAGCACTTGAGCCAGATAGACACGCTGTTGCTGCCCTCCGGAAAGGGAGCGCAACGGCACATCGGCCAGTTTTTCAGCGCCCATGGCGCGCAGGGCTCCCATGCAGATTTCGTAATCCTGTTCGTCCATGTTGCCTACCAGCCCGTGAAGAGGGAAACGTCCCATGCTTACCACATCCACGGCCCGCAGCGGCAGTATAAAGCCGGCGTTATGGAATTGCCCCAGATAGGCTATGCGGCGGGCATTCCCCCCGGGCTTCCCTCCGAAAACGGAAATCTCTCCGCCCAGCGCAGGAAGCAGGCCGACGATGGTTTTTAACAGTGTGGATTTGCCGCTGCCGTTGGTGCCGATGAGCGCCAGAGCCTGCCCGTGCGGCAGCGTGAAATTTACATCTTTAACGACGGCTTCGCTGGAATAACCGACAGTTAGTTTCGTTGCTCTTACAAAAATCTCCGAGGCAGCGGATGCGGCGGCATCCGGCCTTGCGCCGAAACCTGTGCGGACGGAATCACTCATTTTTTGCTCCGGCAAGCCTGTTCAAACGGCTGCTGCGTATGTTCTGAATTATGAAAACGATGAAGAAGATGATTGTGGTCACCAGAATAATGGAAGCTCCTGCCGCCAGATTGAAGTGATAGCTCAATAAAAGTCCGGCATAAACCGACAGAGCGCCGAAAAGAGTGGCCCAGGCCATCATGCTTCTTATGCGGCGCGCCAGCAGGGCTCCGGCTCCGGCGGGAGCGATAAGCAAACCGAAGACCAGCAGCGTTCCTACCGTCTGGAAGGATACTATAATCGTAGCGGCTATCATGAAAAGCATGATATTGTGATATAGCTTCGATGAAAATCCGGCTACCTGAGCCTGCTCAGGGTCGAAACTGAGCAGCAGAAAGGGACGGGCGCATATGAAGGCCGTTATACCAATGACGAGCGTAGCCGCCAGTTGAATCCAGATAGAGCCGATGCCGATGCCCAGTATCTCGCCGAAGAGTATACGCGTCAAGTCTCCGCTGAAAGAACTGGAGCGCGATACGATTACCACGCCCAGCGACAGCATGCCTATAAAAAGCAATCCGATAGCCGTATCCGAGGAAAGACGCGAACGTTGTGTTATCAGAGTTACGCCGCCTATCATGAAAGCGGCTCCTACCGCGGCCCCCAGAATGCCGGGGAATCCCAGAAGAAAGGCCAGGGCTATGCCGGGCAGGACGCCGTGAGCTAACGCGTCGCCTATGAAAGCCATGCCGCGCAGTATGACGAATGTGCCGGCTATTGCGCAGGCGATGGAAACCAGCAAACCTGCTGCCAGCGCCTGAAGCATGAAGGTGTTAGAGGTAAAAGGCGTAATCAGCGAATCAATCATAAACCAGCCTTAGACAGTCTCATCTCTCCCTGTCTTTTTGCCGGCAGGGCGGCAATGGCGATAAACAAGTATCAGGACGGATACCACAAAGGCTAAAGCTGTCAGCCAGCGAGCCGTAGGGAATCCGCCGATGGTCCAGACCTCTATTTTATACCCTTCGAGTATAAAACGCACTACGGAATAGTAAGTGACATAAAGCAGGAATACGTCTCCGTCCTTCAAGCGGTTTAACTTTTTATGCGCCAGGACTATTAGTAGAACGCAGCTCAGTACATCTAGCAGCGATTCATAAAGAAAAAGCGGCTGGAAATGGGTGTAGCTTTCATATCCCGGCAGCCGGTTGGCAGGGTCGATGTAAATACCCCAGGGCAGGTCGGTGGGATAGCCGTAAAGTTCCTGGTTGAAGAAATTGCCCCAGCGCCCGATTCCCTGTGCCAGAATGACACCCGGCGACAGTATGTCCAGCCAGCGCAGTGTGCCTATCTTTTTCCATCTGGTGTATATTATCAGGCCGACAGCGCCGCCGGCCAGTGCGCCGAATATGCCCAGCCCCTGACCGCCGATAATTTGCGCCGGATGCTGGACGTAGTAACTCCACTGGTCGATGACGTGATAGGCACGCGCGCCTATCACGCCCAGCGGGATGACGATGATTGCCATCCCGGGAAGGTGCTGAACGTCTTCGCCCCGCCTGCGGGCCCCGAAATAAGCCACGGCCAGCGCGGCTATTGCGCCCAGCGACAGCATGATGCCGTACGGGTTGATGCCAGCGACTCCTGCCAGATGCATATTCAAGGCGGTGTCATTTCAGGGCTTCGACGATGGTTGTCGCCAGTTCCAGTTCGAAGGTAAAATAGGAACCATCGTCAGGAAGTTTGTGAGTGTTCAGCTCTGCCACAACAGCGCCGGTCTCTCTTGCTATGGCATCCGCTACGGCGGGAGAAGTGCCTACTTCGGCGAAAATAGCCTTGACGTTGTTCTCCAGTATTAACTGTTTCAATTCGGCCAGCTCTCCCGCTGAAACGCTGGCTTGCGAGCTGAGGCTGGGGATAATGGCGCCGATGACCGTGAAGCCATAACGCTGGGCGAAGTAGCCCATGGACTCGTGCCCTGTTACCAGCTTGCGGTTGTCCTGTGACAATTCCGCTATCTCGGCTTCTACCTGTGCATTGAGGTTGTCCAGACGCTGCTGCAAATCCGTTGACTGCGCATCGACATCTATGTCGAGATTGGTTTTAAGGTAATCCGCCAGCGCCGCAACTACAGCTTTCATGTTGAGCGGGTCTGTCCACAGGTGCGGATCGGCTGAGCCGGCTTCGTGGTGGTGCTCCTCCTCTCCGTTTTCGTGTTCATGCTCTTCTTCCTCTGTTTCGCTTTCTTCTACGTGCCTGACCGTGATGTAGTCCGAGGCCGTGAAAATTTTAACGCCGTTGGCTTCAGCCTGTTCGAGGGCGTTTTCCATGCCCGCTTCCAGGTTGAGGCCGTTGCAGACGACAAGGTCGGCCTTATTGATGTTCTCGATGTCTTTGGCCGAGGGTTCCCACTCGTGGAGGCCGAGGCCGTTGGGAATGGATACGGTCACTTCGGCCTTATTTTCAACCAGTTCCTGCACAATGGAACCGAGTATGGAATAGGTGACAACGATAGATTTTTTTCCCGATGTATTACTGTTGCCGTTGCAGGCCGGCATCAGCAGCAGAACTGCCATGAATGCGCAGACCGCTGCCAGAATTTTACTTTTCATTGCTTTTCTCCTGCCGCTATCATCTGGCAATCATGGCAGAGTCCCATGAACTCAAGATGATGTTCGGTGATAGCGAACCCCGTTTCCTGTGATAATTTTTCTTCCAGCCCCTTCACTCCGCAACCTACGATATTGACCACCTTGTGGCAGGCAGTGCATATCAGGTGATGATGGTGTTCTTCAGGCCGGCGGGCATAGCTTTGCGCTGAACCGGCATGCCCTATACGGCACACCAGCCCGCTTTCGGCCAGCAGTTTGAGGGTGCGGTAAACCGTTACCAGCCCGATATCGGGGTGATCTTTATGAATCTCTTCGTAAAGTTCCTGCGGGGTGAACTGCGACTTTAATCCATCGATGGCCTTTATGATGGACATGCGCTGCGGAGTGGCCTTGTTGCCCTTGCCGCGCAATTTGCGGCGTTTTAACTCTAGTTGTGTCATGGCTGTAATTGAAAATCTTTTTCAATTGGATTATAAAACGGATGCGCGGCGTTGTCAATAGGGGTTGCCGGAAGTCACAACCGGAGGAGGTAAAAATTTATTGGAATATTCTGCTTTGGGGCTGATGCTTCAATATATATACTATACCGGCAGGTAACAGAGCGTTACGGAGGCCGAAAATATTCTCGCACGGCTGAGCTGTTTCAATTAGCAGCAGGGAAAGACAAGCCGTTATCTGAAGACATGCGGCTGCTTGCGTGTTGACATTGCCACGTCTTTGGTTTATATTATTTCGCTAGTGTCCCCTGTGGGACTGTTATGGCTTGATGTTCCGGCGGTATCTGACCGGAACTAAAAATAAGGCTAAAGGAGAGCGAGGGGTAGGTTTTATGAACAAAAACATCCTGATTGTCATGGTATTGCTCCTGGCCGCTATGGGCGCAGGTATCGCTTTGTCGTACACTGTGCTCAACGACGTTCCTCTGTTCGATAAGGGCATTGGCCAGATAGGCATTGCCGTATCGGTTGTGGCCGGCATCGGCCTGGGGATCGCCCGCGGATTGCTTAAAAAGAAGAATGAGATTAAAGGCGATGTCGTTATTCGTCACGGCATGGGCTCTTTTATCTCGCACTGGGGCACGGCTATAGGTATCTTCGCCGCGATGTTCTCCGGCGTTATGCTGGGCTTCTTCATCATGAACGGCAAATCACTGTGGTTTATCCCGGTCTTCACCAAAACACTGGGACAGGTCGTTCCTGCGCTCAATGTGCACTACTTTGCCGTAATAATGATCTGCTTCGGCGGATTCTTCTATGTTTTCGATTATATCGCCACTCGTGACTGGAAAATTATGCTGCCCAATATCACCGACGTTATACAGGGCTTTATCGGCAAGTACTTCCTGAAGCGCAAATGGGAGAAAGAAGAGAAATATCTTTCCTCCCAGAAAAGCGCCGCCATGCCTTATATGCTTATCGGTCTTGTTATCCTTATCAGCGGTGCTATCAAGGTAGCTGCCCATGTCTGGCCCGTCAGCGCCAGCGCCTGGGGTTGGGCCACTGTTGTGCATGATATCTTCATGCTGTTTATCATCTTCTACACGCTGGTGCATGTTGGAATCGTGGTTGGACTGGGCGACTGGCCGGCTTTCCGCTCATGGTTTTCCGGCACGATGACAACCAAATTCGTCGAGCATCATCATCCCGTCTGGTACAAGAGCCTGACGGAACGCACGAATAAGAGCTAGGAGACCGACATGAACAAGAAGCTGCTTATTTTAATGGCCCTTATACTGGTAGTTATTCCGGTGGCTTCCGCCTGCGGGCGCACAACTACCACCGGCGGTATGCTGGCGGAACCTGTGCCTCACGCCATCGATGTGCGTTTTGAAAATTGCATGGCCTGCCACGTAGCTGATCAGTTGGCCGCCAAACCGATTGATCATGTCGCTATGGGTTTCACCAATGAAAATTGCACGCAGAAGGGCTGCCATGCTGCTCCCGGCGCTACTACGACAACCCCGCCGCCGTCAACTACTAAAACAACAACTTCTACACCGCCGGCCAGCACTACCGACACTTCTACACCCCCGGCCAGCACTACCGAAACCTCTACTCCGCCTTCTTCCACTCCTTCCGGCGGAACGCCTCCCGATATTTCTTCCCATGCGGTAGCCGCAATGGCCGGAACCTGCACCATGTGCCATGTAGTAGGCATGAACAAGACTCCCGAGAGCCATGCTGCCTATACCAACGATATGTGCCTTACCTGCCACAAGGCAGCCGCCGGCAACTCATAAAGAAAAAAGTCTCTATTACGAAAAGGGGCATCTTATTCAAGATGCCCCTTTCTTTATAGTCTTATACGACATATTGACCACCTGTGTTCGAGGTGATACAATAGCTTAATTTTAAAAGGAGCAAATCAATGAGAAATAAAGTTATTATACTATCACTGGTAACGGTTTTGGTCTTGTCCCTTGCTGCAGCTGGCTGTTCCAGCAAGAAGACTACTACCACTACTACTTCAGCCGCGCCGACTACCTCCACTACTTCTGCTGCACCGACTACTACTACCTCTGCTGCGCCGACCACTTCAGCCGAGCCCACTACTTCTGCTGCGCCGACTACTTCGGCAGAGCCTACAACTTCGGCTGCTCCCAGCGGGGATGCTCCTGACATCTCCTCCCATGCGGTAGCCGCAATGGCCGGAACCTGCACCATGTGCCATGTAGTAGGCATGAACAAGACTCCCGAGAGCCATGCTGCCTATACCAACGATATGTGCCTTACCTGCCACAAGGCAGCCGCCGGCAACTCATAAAGAAAAAAGTCTCTATTACGAAAAGGGGCATCCTGATCAGAATGCCCCTTTCTTTATAACGGGAACCGTAGCTGCCTATATTCATAACCCGTGAGCAGGGCAGTTGTTGTTTTTTCATCCTGCCGGATGATTATATAGCGCATAATTAAATACTATCATTATCACTCGTGAGTTACTCGAAAAAATCTTTGTGTTATAATGGCATAAATCGGTATTCGCATCTAATTCCCGATAGAGTAACGCAGGGGTTCGATATGCTAAAAAATAAAAAGTTCATCATTGGCGGCATAATTGTGCTGATAGCCGCCGTAGTGCTGGGATATATAGGTTTCATGGGTGTGGGAACATACTATTACACTGTGGGAGAGTTCCGCAGCCATGAATCAGAGTTGTCCGGCAAGTCCATCCGTGTGAGCGGCATAATGCAGCCCGACCCTGTCAAGGAAGGGCTGGCGTGGAGTTTTGTTATTCAGGATGATGTTACGGAAGATACGCTGGAAGTCACTTACAGCGGTTCCGTTCCCGAAACCTTCAAGGTGGGGAACCAGATTGTGGTTGAGGGAAAGTACAACTCCTCCAGCGGTATTTTCGAAGGCAACACCATCGTTGTGAAATGCGCATCCAAATACGAGCCTGATACTTAGGCGGAGAGGAACCAACGCATGTCTGTTTTGGGCAATGCTGTACTTGTCCTGGCTTTTCTGGTAGCGGGTTATGCTATTCTGGCGGCGCTTCTTGACTCCCGCAAGAATAAATACGGCTTTCCGACAAACGCCCGCTACGGCGTGTTCGCCGTCGCTGGTTTACTGACGCTGGCGGAGATACTTCTTCTGATAGCCCTGCTGACGCATAACTTCAGCCTGTCATACGTAACCAGTTTTTCAAGTCTGGATACACCTGCTATATATCTTATCTCCGGGCTATGGGCGGGTAACTCAGGGGCGCTGCTTTTATGGGGTTGGATCATAGCTATTGCCGGCGCTATTTTATTATGGCGCAGCAACAAATCTAATAAAGAGCTTATGCCTGCCGCCTTAGCTGTAATTTTATTCATCGAAATGATTTTTCTCATCCTGATTTTTCTCGAAAGCCCGTTTGCGGGGCTTTCACCCGTTCCTGCGGACGGCTACGGGCTAAATCCTTTGCTGCAAAACTTCGGAATGATATTGCATCCTCCGGCATTACTGGCAGGCTTTGCGTTATTCACAGTTCCTTTTGCGCTGGCTGTATCTGCCTTTATCAACCGGAAAGTGGATGATGCGTGGGTGCTTGCTTCCAAAAGCTGGACATTGGCTGCATGGTTACTGCTGGGTGTCGGGAATGTCCTGGGAATGTGGTGGGCATATGGTGAACTAGGCTGGGGCGGATACTGGGGGTGGGACCCGGTTGAGAATGCGGGACTGATGCCGTGGCTGCTTATGACGGCTTTTTTACATTCCATTATGATGTATTTGCGGCGGGGCATGTTCAAGATGTGGACAGCCATTTTAACCATGTCCACTTTCTCTATGATAGTTTTTGGAGCGTTTCTGACGCGTTCGGAAGTGACAGGTTCGGTTCATACCTTCGGCGAGACCCCCATGTCTTCAGTCTTCAGTATATTTCTGGTTGCAACACTCGTCGGTTCTGTATGGCTGCTTGTCAGCCGCCGCAAGATTGTTAAAAGTGAATCAGGGGATGATACCTTCATATCGGGCACAGGCACATTCCTGGGCATCAATCTATTGCTGGTGCTTTCCACCGTTTTTATACTGATAGGGACGGCATTGCCTGCATTCAGCAGTATTGTTCTTCCTGTTTCGTATTTTAATACGGTGAACCTGCCTATATTCCTGTTGATTATCCTGCTGGCGGGAATCTGTGTTCTGGTGGGCTGGAAAAAACCGGATACCAAAAAGCTCGGCAGGCAATTGCTTTGGCCTGCGTTCGCCGGTTTGCTAGTAGTGGTCATCCTTGTTATCGCCGGATTTGCGCAGTGGTATGCACTGGCTGGTTTCTTTATTCTGGCGGCGGTTTTCGTTGCTACGGCTATCAAATGGGGCGGCGATGTGGCAGCCCGCATGCGCGGCAAGAAAGAGGGTTTCCTGCCTGCCTTCGGCAGGCTTTTCATGGCCAACCGCAGCCGTTATGGCGGCTACATTGTCCATATCGCCATTGTCATAATGGCGCTGGGCATTGTGGGCTCCTCGGTGTACAAGAGTGAGGCGGAACAGATCGTGGACGTAGGCGGCACCATAGAACTTAACGGCTATACGCTTACTTACAATGGCTTCGAGCACGAAACGGAACAAAAGAGCGATGTCGTTTACTGGATGACGGTAACTGCCAGCATGGATATTTCACGCGGCGGCGAAACGATAAAAACCGTTCATCCCAGCCAGATACTGAAATTCGTATATGTTGACGGCGTAATCACAAATGTAACCATGATAAGCAATGACGTTGCCATTATCAGCAATCTGGCGGAGGATTACTACGTGGTATTCGAGGATTTCGATGGCGATACCGAACAGGCGCTCATTGCGGTGCTGGTCAATCCGCTGGTGCTGTGGATATGGATAGGCGGAGCGCTGCTGCTAATCGGCGGGCTGGTGTCCTTCAGCGCTACTCCGCGCAAGCCTGAACTCGTAGAAAAAGGATAAGCTAACTCCTTTTGGTTATGCTCCAAAAGAGGGGAACGAGAGTTCCCCTCTTTGTTTTAGGGTATGGTTTACCCCCTCACCTGACCTCTCCCACGCCGTGGGGAGGAATGTATTTAATAACACCCTCACCCTAGCCCTCTCGCCTTCCTGCTTTGCTGGACAAGCAAGGGAGAGGGGAATAATATGAGGGCACGGCACGCCGAACCCTTGATTATCACCCTCACCTTAGTCCTCTCCCCTCAAGGGAGAGGAGAGAGTATTTTCCCCACTGTTAGGTTCTCATGCTCGGCCTGCCTTAAGGGGACTCAGGACGACAATGGGAGTAAGATGTCGCATACTAGCCACAGCGTTTATAAAACGCTAAAATAAAACAATCCGCATGAATAATACGACAACACCCCAATCCGCGCCTCCGGCTGTGGTAACTTCCGGACTGGTAAAGTCGTTCGGCAATTTCCGGGCGCTGGGCGGCATTGACCTCGAAGTGCCTTCCGGCAGCACGCTGGCGGTATTGGGGCCTAACGGCGCGGGGAAGACCACGCTTATCAAAATACTGGCGAGCATTATGCATCCCACCTCCGGCAAGATTACTATCGAAGGGTTTGCCCTGAAGGACAATGCCGAAGAGGCGCGCGCCAGAATTGGGCTGGTGGCTCACCAGAGCTACCTCTATGGTAATCTGAGCGCATGGGAAAACCTGGAATTTTACGCCCGCATGTACGGCGTGGAGGATAGGAACACTCGCATCGGTGAGGTGCTGGAGCTGGTGAATCTTACCGGGCGCAAGCATGACCGCTTTTCCACCTTTTCGCGCGGCATGCAGCAGCGCATGGCACTGGCGCGGGCTTTGCTTCACAAACCATCCATTTTGTTGCTCGACGAGCCGGAAACAGGGTTGGATCAGCAGGCACTGGGCGCCATGTGGGACATCATACGGCATGAGGAATTCGGCAGGCGCACTATCATTTTTACCAGCCACAGCTTCGAGCGGGCGCTCTCCGTCTGCGACGAAGTAGTCATACTTGAACGCGGGAAAATCGTTTATAAAGAAAAGAGTTGCGCCCTCACGCTGGATGGCTTAAAGCAGAAGTATCAGGAATGCACTCAGGCGGTGAAGAGATGAAGTTCTGGAGCCGCGTAGCCGCTATCGCATGGAAAGACATCGTCTCAGAGCTGCGCAGCCGCGAGATTATCTCCTCCGTGCTGGTATTTGCCGTGCTGGTGCTGGTTATATTCAATTTTGCCTTCAACCTTTCCCCCGAAATCATGCTGGAGGTTGCTCCCGGCATACTGTGGGTAGCCTTTGCTTTCGCGGGAGTGCTGGCCTTAAACCGCGCTTTCATTCCTGAAAAAGAGGAGAACTGCCTGGAGGGGCTGATGATCTGCCCTGTGCCGCGCGAGGCCATCTATGTGGGCAAGGCTCTGGGCAGCCTGTTCTTCATGCTGGCGGTGGAAATAATCGTTCTACCAGTATTCACTTTGCTGTTTAATATAAATATGCTTCAACCGGAGATTATCGTTGTGACCGCGCTTGCCACCGTCGGTTTTGTGGCGGTGGGAACCATCTTCTCGGCATTGGCGGTTAACACGCGGGCGCGCGAAATGGCGCTTCCCATCCTTTTTTTGCCCATAGTCGTGCCGGTCATCATCGCCGCCGTCGAAGCCTCCGCACTGGCGCTGGCAGGGGGCGGCTGGAGCGATATGCTCTCGTGGCTGAGCATCATTCTGGCGTTCGATCTTGTCTTTATGGTTGTGCCTTTTCTGGTTTTCCCGTATATTATCGAGGAATAGGAGGTTTGCCCGTGAGACCTAAAATCCTGCTTGTCCTGAGTACTCTGCTTATTCTGGCGGCTCTTTTCATGGTATTTGTCTATGTGCCTGCCGATGCGGAGCAGGGCAACATACAGCGCATATTTTATTTTCATGTGCCGGTGGCATGGATTGCTTTTCTCTCCTTTTTTGTTACCTTTGTGGCAGGCATAGCCTATCTGGCAAAACGCAAGCCTTTCTGGGATATGCTGGCCAGCGCCTCAGCCGAGGTGGGGCTGGTCTTCGCTACTCTTATCCTCATAACCGGCTCTATATGGGCCAGGCCTGTATGGGGCGTCTGGTGGACATGGGATGCGCGCCTTACGGCTTCGCTGGTGCTGTGGCTTATCTATGTATCCTATTTCATTATCCGCTCTTATATCACCGAAGAAGAGAGGAAAGCGCGCTTTGCGGCGGTGGTGGGCATCATCGGGTTCGTGGACGTGCCCATCGTAGCGCTGGCTATCCAGTTTTCCCGCACCACCCATCCCACCGCCGTTATCTTCGAGGGGGGGCTGGCGGGAGCCATGCTGGCGACGCTGCTTATCAGCATAGCCGCCTTCACCTCGCTTTACCTGTTGTTTATAGCGGTGCGCGTGCATATCAAGGAAGATGAGAAAGAATTGAAGAGTCTCAAGGAGGCTATGAGGGATTAATATGAACGGCCAAAATTTCTGGTATCTGTTCGCTGCCTATGGCGTCATCTGGCTGCTGGTTTTCGGCTATGTTTTCATGCT
>CAYRSY010000036.1:0-13683 GCA_964427105.1 uncultured Dehalococcoidales bacterium | reverse complement strand
AGTTCGGTTGACATTCATTATTATATATGATATTATCTCTATTTGCCTATGACATCTGTTTATGCGTCCTTCTATTCCCATCTTCCGCTTACAGGTTTTTGGTTTTAGAACTGCAGCCAAAAATCTGCCCCTTCCCTCGCAGTTTTTATTTTTAAGGAGTGAGCATCTTTGGAACAAGCGATTTTTCCCGTAGGAATCAGGCCTCCCGTACCGCACAAGTCTTATGCCCATATCTCGCAGGTAGTGGAGGTTCCCAATCTCATCGACCTCCAGCTAATTTCTTATCAGTGGTTACAGGAAGACGGAATAAAGCAACTCCTGGAGGAGATTTCTCCCATCAAGGATTTTACAGGCAACCGTCTGGAACTCAGTTTTGTAGATTACGAATTCAGAGACCCGCGTCTTTCCGAGCAGGAATGCACACAACGAGACCAGACTTATTCAATAACCCTGTATGTCAAGGCGAGATTGCTTATCAAGGGGACAGGTGAGATCAAGGAACCCTTTGATCTTTTCTTCGGCGATATGCCCATGATGACAGGTCGTGGAACCTATGTCACCAGTGGCACAGAACGCGTTATTGTCAGCCAGTTGTTGCGTTCTCCCGGCGTTTATTTTACTGTCGCTGAAGATGCCGTCAGCGGGCGGCGTATGTGCAATGCCAACCTTATTCCCAGCAGAGGCGCCTGGCTGGATTTCGAGACCAGCACTCGCGATGTCATCTCCGTAAAAATCGACGGCAAGCGTAAAATTCCGGTCACTACGCTTTTGCGTGCCATCGGGTTTGCCTCGGATGATGAATTGCTCTCAATGTTCGCCGCAGAGGATAACTCTCCCGACCATAATTATATCAGGGCTACCATTGAGCGCGAACCATCTATACGTGATGAAAATACGGCTTTGATGGATATTTACCGCAAGGTGCGCCCTGGCGATCCTCCAAATCTGGAGAATGCTAAAAAGTTATTACAGAATATGTTCTTCAATCCTGAGCACTATGATTTAGGCTTGGTAGGCCGCTATAAGCTTAACCGCAGGCTGGGTCTCCAGCCGCAGGCTGAGGGTGAAGGCCGCGCGCTTACCCGCGATGACATGGCCGAGATAGTGCGCCATATAATAATGGTTAACAATGGGCAGGATCATAATGATGATATAGACCATCTGGGAAACCGCCGCATTCGCACTGTAGGCGAGTTAATCCAAAATCAGTTTCGCCTGGGGTTGATGCGGCTCGAAAGGGTGGCGCGCGAGCGCATGAGCATCCTTTCTGCTGAAGCTCTTACGCCCAGCGCATTGGTTAATATCCGCCCTGTAGTGTCAGCCGTGCGTGAGTTCTTTGGCGGCTCACAGCTTTCGCAGTTTATGGATCAGACCAATCCTTTGGCTGAACTTACCCATAAACGCCGCCTTTCGGCTATGGGCCCCGGCGGTCTTTCGCGCGAGCGTGCCGGGTTTGACGTGCGAGACGTGCATTTTTCGCACTACGGCCGCATTTGTCCGATTGAGACACCTGAAGGCCCCAACATCGGCCTTATCGGTTCGCTGGCTACTTATGGACGCATCAACCGTTATGGTTTTATTGAAACGCCGTATCGCAAGGTGAAGAAGGAACTGGACACCCATAGCCCTGAACTTCTGGGGCGTAAACCGCTGGAAGACGTCAAGGACGGCAAGGGAAAGGTCTTGCTGGCGGCCGGCGTTACTGTTACCCAAGAGGAAATGACACGCCTGTCAAAGCTGCCTGCCTGTGTTCTCAGCATCACCCCTTTTGTTTCCGTAGAGTCGGAATACATGCAGGCCGATACCGAGGATAAATATAATATTGCGCAGGCTAATGCCAGGCTTAATGAACTGGGCGAGTTCATCGACGAGCGCGTAGAAGCGCGTTTTGCCGACCAGTACCTTTTCCTTCCTCCATCGAAAATCGAATATATGGATGTTTCCCCCAAGCAGATATTCAGCGTGGCGGCATCGCTGATTCCGTTCCTGGAGCATGACGATGCCAACCGCGCCCTGATGGGCGCCAACATGCAGCGCCAGGGCGTTCCGCTGGTGCTTCCTGAGGCGCCGCTGGTGGCTACCGGTATGGAGACTGAGGCTGCCAAGTATAGCGGGCAGGTGCTTTTCAGCAAAACCGATGGCACTGTTGCTTCCGTCACCAGCTCTGAGATAGTTGTCACTGCGCCTGATGGGCACGATGAAAGTTATCCTCTGAAGAAATTTGTGCGGACCAATCAGGGTACATGCATTAACCAGAGGCCTATTGTAAGCAAGGGCGACAAAATCAAAGTCGGGCATGTATTGGCGGATGGCTCGGCTACCGAGCATGGAGAGCTGGCGCTGGGGCAAAATGTGGTGGCGGCTTTTATGAGCTGGCGTGGCTATAACTATGAAGACGCTATTATTGTCAGCGACAGGTTGCTTGAACGTGACAAGTTCACCTCTATTCATATCTCCAAGCATGAGGTGGAGGCGCGCGATACCAAACTGGGGCCTGAAGAGATAACGCGTGATATCCCCAATGTGGGCGAAGAGAATCTGCGTGAACTGGATGAATTCGGCATCATTCGCGTAGGAGCTGAGGTGGAACCGGGCGATATCCTGGTCGGAAAAATTACCCCCAAGGGGGAAACGGAACTTTCTGCCGAGGAAAAACTGCTGCGGGCAATCTTCGGTGAAAAAGCGCGTGAAGTAAAAGATACCTCGTTGCGTGTGCCGCATGGTGAGTCAGGGAAGGTAATCAATGTGCGCATCTTCTCCCGCGAGGACGGCGACGAACTGCCGGTGCGTGTCAACAAGTGGGTTCAGGTATGGGTGGCGCAGAAGCGCAAGATCTCGGTCGGCGATAAGCTGGCGGGACGCCACGGCAACAAGGGCGTTATTTCCATTATTGCTCCTGTTGAGGATATGCCCTATTTGCCCGACGGCACTCCTGTTGATATTGTGCTCAACCCTATAGGCGTGCCTTCTCGTATGAATCTGGGACAAATTCTGGAAACTCATCTGGGATGGGTTGGCCAGATGCTGGGATTTAAGGCAGTTACGCCTGTTTTTGACGGAGCTACCGATACTGATATCGAAGACGGCCTGGCGCGTGTCTGGATGGCAAGACAGGCCGGAGCGCTTACACTGGATTCCGATAATCAGCAATCCTCTTTTGATCTGGCAAAAACCAAGGTTTGGATAAAAGGCAGGGGTTATGATGCCGAGAAGGTTTTTGCCCGTGAACATCGTGGCGAAGCGCGTTTCATCTGCCTTAAGATGTGGCTTGAGGATCAGGGTGTAGCCAGCCATAAACTAGGCTTAAAAGAAGTGGAAAAACAGGTGCGTCAGCTAACCGAGGAAAAGAATCTGCCTTCGCCTATCGGCGGAAAGTCGCAGTTGCGCGACGGGCGCACCGGAGAGTTGTTCGACCAGCCCGTTACTGTCGGCAACATCTATATGCTGAAGCTTATCCATCTGGTGGAAGACAAGGTGCATGCCCGCGCTACCGGCCCCTACTCGCTAATATCCCAGCAGCCGCTGGGAGGCAAGGCGCAGTTCGGCGGTCAGCGGTTCGGTGAAATGGAGGTTTGGTCGCTGGAGGCATATGGCGCTGCGCATAATCTGCAGGAAATGCTTACAACCAAGTCTGACGATGTCACAGGCCGTTCCAAAACTTATGAGGCTATCGTCAAGGGCGATGATATCATGCCCCCGGGTGTACCTGAGTCCTTCAAGGTGCTGGTAAAAGAACTGCAGAGTTTGGGGCTTTCGGTTGAGGTGCTTAACGAAGAAGAAAAGGCGGTTTCAGCTGACAAAATAAAAGAGGCCAGTGAAACCGAGAAGGATCTTCCTACTCTGGATAATGTGGCGTCTCTGATTGGTGATGATGTTGAGTCTGAGGCTAACGAGGGAGAAGAAGACAATGTTGGAAGTTAATGATTTCGATGCGGTACGCGTTTCGCTTGCTTCACCGGAACAGATATTAAGCTGGTCATATGGAGAGGTTACAAAGCCGGAGACAATCAACTACCGTACTCTTAAACCCGAACGCGATGGTCTTTTTTGCGAACGCATATTTGGGCCTATAAAGGACTTCGAGTGCGCCTGCGGCAAATATAAAAGGGTGCGCTTCAAGGGTATCATCTGCGACAAGTGCGGAGTTGAAATAGCCCGTGCCAAAGTGCGCCGCGAACGCATGGGGCATATCGAGCTCGCATGCCCGGTAAGCCATATCTGGTTTGCCCGCGGCATACCCAGCCGCGTAGGACTGCTTTTGGATTTATCGGCGCGCAGTCTGGAACGTGTAATCTATTTTTCACATTATATAGTTACTTCTGTCAACGAAGAAGCGCGCAATGAGGCCATTCGCCTCATCGAGTCGCAGTTTGATTCAGAGATGACAGAACGCAAAAGCCAGATAGAGTCCAAGGTTTCAGATCTGGAGAACAATCAGGCCACAGTGGAAGAAATTAACCAGCTTCGCCGCTCGTTTGATGCCGAGCGCGCCCGTCTGGAAGATGAGCTTCCTTCCAAGATCGAACAACTCAAGGATTTACGCAAAGGATCGCTGCTTACAGAAAATCAGTATCAGGAACTAAAAACAAACTATGGTGATGTGTTCGAAGCTGGAATGGGCGCAGAGGCTATTCTCAAACTTCTCGGCGACATCAATCTGGATGAAGTGCGCAGCCAGCTTATCCAGGAAACGCATTCTTCCTCCGGACAGCGCCGCCGCAAGGCTGCCAAGCAATTGCAGCTGGTAGAGGCTTTCCGCCGCTCATCCAACAAGCCTGCCTGGATGGTTATAACCATCTTGCCCGTATTGCCGCCTGACCTGCGGCCTATGGTGCAGCTTGACGGCGGGCGTTTTGCCACCAGCGATTTGAACGATTTATATCGCCGCGTGATAAACCGCAATAACCGCCTGCGCCATCTCATGGAGATAGGCGCGCCCGAAATAATAGTGCGAAATGAAAAGCGTATGCTTCAGGAAGCAGTGGATTCGCTTATCGATAACGGGCGCCGGGGGAGAGCTGTTTCAGTCTCCGGCGACCATAAGGCCAAATCACTTTCCGATATGCTGCGCGGCAAGCAGGGGCGCTTCCGCCAGAATCTGCTGGGTAAGCGCGTGGATTACTCCGGACGTTCAGTTATTGTGGTCGGGCCTTCGCTCAGACTCAATCAATGTGGTTTGCCCCGCCGTATGGCGCTGGAGCTTTTCAAACCGTTCGTCATGCATCGTCTGGTGGTTGACGGACTGGCCTCCAATATCAAAAGCGCCCGCCGTCTGGTGGAACGTGCCAAGCCTGAGGTTTATGATGTTCTGGAAGATGTAGTCAAGGACCGTCCTGTTATGCTCAACCGTGCTCCCACCTTGCACAGGCTTTCCATTCAAGCTTTTGAGCCTGTTCTTATAGACGGCAGCGCTCTTCAGCTGCATCCACTGGTATGCACGGCTTTCAACGCTGACTTTGACGGCGACCAGATGGCTGTGCATGTGCCGCTATCCAAGGCTGCTATCAAGGAAACGCGGGAGATGATGCTTTCCATTCGGAACATGCTCTTGCCTTCCTGCGGAGATCCGGTCGTGGCGCCTACGCTCGATATGGTGTTCGGTTGCTATTACCTGACTACCACACGCCCCGGAGGCAAGGGTGAGAACACGAGCTTTGCCAGTTTCGAGGACGCCAAGTTAGCCTATGAACTGGGAGAAATAGATTTGCGTGCCGAGGTGGATGTGCGTGATGGGAATGGACAGCACCTTCGCACTACTATAGGACGTATAATATTCAATGATATTTTGCCAAAAGAATTGGGATTCATCAATCAGAATATTGATAAAAGCGCTTTGAAGAGCCTTATATCGCGCTGCATCAAGATGCTGGCTTCGGACGAGGCTATGGCAGATGTGCTTGACGGCCTTAAAACTTTAGGTTTTCAATATGCTATGAAGAGCGGCATCAGTATCTCCATGAGCGATGTGGAGGTGCCGGCAGACAAACCCAAACTGCTAGCGCAGGCGGAAGAACGCTCTGTAATTCTTGATGGGCAGCATGCCGATGGTCTGATCACCGATGACGAGCGGTACAAGGGTGTAGTCGATATCTGGATGCAGACGACTGATCGCATCAAGCAATCCATCGGGACTTCCATGAACCGCCAGGGTTCGGTCTATATGATGGCCACGTCCGGCGCTAAAGGTAACATTTCACAGATTACCCAGATGGCCGGTATGCGCGGTCTTATGACCAATCCTTCCGGCAAGATCATTGATTTCCCCATCAAGTCTTCGCTGCGCGAAGGGTTAAGTACTCTGGAGTACTTCATATCGACTCATGGCGCCCGCAAAGGTCTGGCTGATACCGCCTTGCGTACATCCGGTTCAGGCTACCTGACGCGGCGTCTGGTAGATGTCACGCAGGATGTTATAGTGCGCGAGGTTGATTGCGGCGATACCATCGGTACATGGATAGACGAACCCACGGAAAAAGGCATGCTTCCTTCCTTTGGCGATCGCATTGTAGGCCGTCTGGCTGCCAGCCCTATGGCTGATCCCCGCACCGGAGAGATCATCGTTGATCGCGATGAGGAGATAGATGAGGCCAAAGCCGCTAAACTTGTGGAAGCCGGCATCAAACGTGCCCATGTCCGGGCGCCGATATCCTGCCAGTCGCGTCAAGGTGTTTGCCAAAAGTGCTATGGGCGTGATCTGGGACGCGGGCGAACTATAGACATGTACACGGCAGTCGGTATCGTTGCCGCTCAATCTATCGGCGAGCCTGGCACACAGCTTACACTGCGTACCTTCCATACCGGAGGTGTGGTGGGACTGGATATTACATCCGGTTTGCCCCGCGTTGAAGAGCTTTTCGAGGCTCGTCCGCCCAAGGCTCAGGCTATAATCTCCGAGATTGACGGTGTGGCTGAACTGCTTGAAAGTGAAGAAGGACGCTGGATAACCATTTCCAGCTCTGAAATGTTCCGCGATGAGTATCCCCTGCCTGAAGGTTGGCGAACCAGCGTCAAAGACGGCGCCAGAGCGGAGGTCGGCATGGTGCTGGCTGTGCCCAATATGGATAAAAAGGGCGCTGCCGCTGAACTTGCGCCGGAACCGATAACCGCCCGCGTGGCCGGCGAGGTTCAGATAGAAGGCGGTAAACTGGTCATCCGCTATGAAGAATCTGACGAGCGCAAATATGTCGTTCCTGCCGCCACCCATATTCGTGTTGTGACTGGCGATCTTGTTAAAGCAGGACAGCAACTTACCGACGGCTCCATTAATCCGCAGGATATTTTGTCTGTGCTGGGCAAGGATGCCGTGCAGCGTTATCTGGTTGATGAAGTACAGAAAGTTTACTGCTCGCAAGGCGTGCATATCAACGACAAACATATTGAGGTTATCGTGCGGCAGATGCTCTCAAAGGTGCGCATAGAATCCACCGGCGATACCGATTTTATCCCTCGCGAACTGGTGGACCGCTATCGTTTTGAAGAAGATAACGCCAAGGTGCTGGCCGAGGGCGGCGAACCCGCCACGGCGCAAACCGTGCTGATGGGCATTACCCGCGCTTCTCTTTCCACCGAGAGCTGGTTAGCGGCTGCTTCTTTCCAGGAAACCACTCGGGTGCTCACTGAAGCTGCTATTCAAGGCAAGGTTGATCGTCTGGTGGGGCTTAAAGAGAATGTTATCATCGGCAAACTTATTCCGGCGCGTTGCCATGCCTGTTTGGAAGCAGAGGAAGAAGCGCATGCTCTGGCAGCACAAAAGGAACAGGAAAGAAAGGAAAATTCACTGCCTTTCTTTGTTACCGAATCTCCTGTGCTCACGGATGTTAAGCGGGCAGATACATCCGATACAGCTGCCGAATAGCTGGATAATAATAAGGTGAAAAAAGAGAGGCTTTCAAAAGCCTCTCTTTTTTTGTTGATACAATATGATTTCTGTTATCTTTAGGTAATGGCGGTTTGCATAGCGGCAATCCAGAAATCAGAGGATGGGGTAGTGCTGGTTGTTGATGCTATTCCGATAATGAATATAATGGCCAGTATGCCCAGGATGAGAACGATTCCGCCGCAGATAATCCCCGCCATCGCCATGCCCTTGCCTTCCATTTCAGGGTTGTTTTTTATCTGGTTCAGGCTTACTATGCCCAGAATTACAGCCGGTATGCAGCAAATCCAGATTATAAAACCTGCAATGCCCAGCACCATAGCAGCTACAGCCATGCCGTTAGACTTTTGGGGCGGCAGGGTATTCGCCTGGTAGTTTTGCGCGGAGGCCTGCGATGCTGTTAATCTTTTACCGCAGTTGCCGCAGAAGATGCTGTCGTCCGGATTTTGAATGCCGCAGTTATTGCAGTACATGTTGTGCCTCCTGTGGCTGTATGGCTGCATTACTTTAATACAACGGGCGAAGTAGTGTCAATCGTTGACAAAACCCATTATATTTTCCGGGATTTCAATCAAATCTTTTGAATTACGATTATGGTCGGCAATTTTGAAAGAGACATTCTTTCAAAAATCTATCAGGCTGTCGTTCACAACGCCGCCCATTCTGATATGGTTTCTAATACGCAGCATTTTCTTATCTACATCTTCAATCATATCGATATATTTTTTCTCTTCGTCCGACGATATTAGTATATTGTTTATCCCTCCGTTTTTTATCACTATCCGTTTATCGCCTGCAAGAGCCAGAACAGGATCATGCGTTGATATCAGAACCAGTTTTTCCTTTTTTACTAATAAATTTATGGCTTTTCTCCTGTCTATTCCTGCGTTTTCTATCTCATCTATCAGCACTATAGGCGAAATACTCAGAAGCGCAGTATCGGCTATCATAAGCGCTCTGGATTGTCCTCCGCTTAATTGCGTCAGCGGTGTATTGCAGGCGAATTTTTCTCCCGCCAAATCATTTGCGCAGAATATGATTTCCTTTATGATGCCTTCAATATCGTCTATCATCCTGCTTTCAGCATGAAGTTCTATGAATTCTTCAGCCGAGAGATCCATAATGAAATTCATGTTTTGAGATAGTTGTGCCACCAGTTTGTTTTCAGTAGAAAATCTTTTGTTTCTATCTGGCGCTGCTCCATTGAGCAATATCTGTCTGGTGGTTGGCGTGTCTCTTTGAGCCAGACATTCAATATCTGCCAGTAACCTGCTTTTACCGGAACCAGTAGCTCCTACTACAGATACTACTTCCCCCACTTTGAGTTCAAGAGTTATATTTTCAGCATTGCCAAGCTTGTCTTTTCCACCCAGTATAGTTATTGATTTCACAGAGTTGCATGTCTGTTTTTTTAAACCCTCCATTCTGTCCAGAAAAGAGTCGAAGTTTTCAATCAGTTGTTCTCTATCTAGCCCTATATTTTGCAATACGTCATCGCCAATTAGAGAAACGAATTCACCCAGTGCCTGACTTTCGTTAATATCTTTTATCCCCAGGGATATAAAATAATCGCTGGCGTAGTTAAATTTATTAAATATTTCCTCGATTTTATATGATGCTATACGCTCAACCATCTTGTACTTCCTGCCTAAAGAATCATTTTCTTAATATTGCCGGTCTGGTATTCATCACCAATTCTTGTCTCGCCAGTACAGTATGAACAGACTGCCGCTGGCATGGAAAACCTCAGTTTTTTATTGAGCAGGCTCTCAAACTCAGCCGCTTCTTTCAAACAAACGCTCAAGTCATAAGCGCCCTGCCCGGTGATGCCGTTGATGATAAATATTAAGGCTTTGGGATTTGCTTGCTTAACCCTGAAAGTAAATACTTCTCTTTCAGCTTGCGATACAATATCTCCTTTGGTTATTACCACTATATCTGCCAATTTTAGCATCGGCCCGATTTTTTTAGGGGTGTAAACACCCGAAAGACAATCAATAACACAAATAGACAATACTTCTTTTATATGGGGAGAGCACCGGTTGCACAGTCCAGCGCTTTCGCTAATCAATATGTCTAGCTTTTCTTTTATTCCCCATTTTACGCAATCTTCGATATTGCTCATGTAATAATGATCCGGGCAGAGATTCCCTGAAAGCCCGACCTTGATTTTTACTCCTATTTTTTGATAAAGGGTATCATCATAAGTGGATAAGCAATCGAATTTTATTACGCCGATTTCCAGATTATCCCTCTTTAAATCTTCGATTACCTTAAGAATGACCGAGGTCTTCCCTGCTGAAGGAGGCCCTGAAACTGTCGCTATTTTCAATTACTTCTACTCCTTCAAGCTTGCTTCTTGTCCCATACATTATGAAAATCCTGCTTTAATTGTTTGCCGAGATTGAGCATGTCATTTGATTTTATATATTCCCAGCCCAACCATTTGAGTTTTATTTCCTTGCTGATTTTATTAATTACTTTTGGACTGAATGAAACAGCATCGATATCAGCGCACATTTGGCCATAATTGTTTAAGATGAAATCCACGACGAAATTAAGTTCGTGTATTTTGCCTTTCTTTACCAGAATAGACATTGGGACAATCCATGCCCCATCTTCGGGAAAGACGACGGAAGTATTTTTATTCTTGCAGAGTGAGGCAAATGTCAACGGCAGGATATATATTGCTTCTGCATCCTTATGATTAGATCCGGCCAATTTAACCATTTTGGCCGCATGGCATATACTTTTGGTATTTTCAGCCAATGTTTTTAAACCGTTCGTCCCGAATTCTTTGTAAACATAATATAACGGGTACTCAAATATTCCCAGGGCGTCATTTCCGAACCCTACTATTTTATCCTTATAGATTGGTTTGAGCAGGTCGGACCATTTCTTCGGCTTGGGTAAATCGCCCAATCTATCTTCATCGATGAGAAGCATCATTACCAACCCTGCGTGTAAAGTGAAGCTGTCGTCCATAAAAGCTGAGGCCGCGAAGTCGTTGGTAGGGTTTTTTAAAACATTTTCAAAATACCCTGTTTTTACATATCTGTCTATGAATCGTTTGTCATACACTTCATCAAAAGACATGGACATGATGATATCCGGCAAAGTATCTATGCTTTGTTGTTCCCAGAAGTTGTTATATTCATGCGGGACGCTGCAGCCGTCAACGATAAAGGTATTGACCGTTTTGCCTGTGGCTGTTTTGTGTTCATACAGGTACTCGCTTAGTTTTTGCTTGAAAAGTTCGCTTACCGGGCAGGCGGTCTTTACCAGCAGATTCATGGGCAACTTTGGGTCGAATAAATTATATGCTATAGATTCAAGGGGTGTTTCTTTGCCCACTCTATCGTTAAGCGCCTCTATAAAAAGATCAGGGTTGATGTTTTTGACTTTTAATACTGTTTGCAGCATGGTGTCTTTACCTAGCATGTCTGTCAGTTCTGCTGCCGACTCGGCTTTAAATCCTTTGGCTAAAAAGACGTCATACAGTTCTGGATGTTTGGTAAAAATACTGCCAATCTTATCCTTGGATGTTATTTCCATTCTTCTCATCTCCTTGATTTTTTATTTTCGTTTAAGTGTTACCTATCCATGCCTGTAGATTTGGTTAATTATCTGAGTAATGCGTCGCTCATTAGTTCGGCCATCTCTGTGTCAGTAAGCTCCAGATAAAAGAACCTGGCGTAGAATTCGCGTGCTTCTTCTATGATGTCGTAATTGAAATTATTCGGATACAGCAAATTCCCGAGCCATTTTATCCCCAGAACACGGGCCGGTGACGGTGGCTGCCCGAACCAACTGAAAGGAGCGCAAGGTATCTCGTAAACCTGGTCTTTTTTGACAGCTGCGCATTCTGCAAACCTGACATCTTCCATGAAGGCTGTACGCATATTGCTGCCGTCGCCGCCTCTGGCATCGGGTTTGTTGGTGATAACGATATCCGGATCCCATGTTAAAAATTGTTCTGCCGATATTTCAGATGTGGAATATCCATTTTTAAATTCAACATCTGCTACATTGATTCCGCCTACAATATCTATTAATTCTGAATGGATGGTGCCTCTGGCGTATGTTGTTAAAACATTCGAAGCCACATAATATACACTCAATTTTTTATCATCTGCTATGTTGGCAGAGATCACTTTGGCTTCATCAATAGTATTTTGGCAGTATTCGCTTAATTCTGCGGCTTTTTGTTCTTCTCCCAGTAACCTGCCCAGGAACTCGTATGTTTCAGGTATGGCTTCCAGGCTTCCGTCAGCCATTATGACGGGTATGCCCAGTTTTTGCTGTGCTGTTTCGCATTGAGATTTCCATGTATCGTTGATAATTCCCACATACAAAACTATATCGGGTTTGAGTTTCAGCAGTTCTTCTATGTTTACCGTATTGCCCACAATATAGGTTCCCATGACAGGCAAATCCTGATAGGCTTTGGTTGTATATTTTTTCTCCAATTCCGACAAATCGAAATTTTTGGCTACCAACTTATCTGCATTCAATGTATATACATAAACTGTTCCTATTGGAACGGCGGCAAAGACCTTTTGAATTTCTGCCGGAACTATGACTTCTCTGCCTGCCATGTCCGTTATCGTTTGTGTAGCAGAGGCCGTAACTGTTGTGGTTTTGGTTGCTGTTACAGTTTTCGTTGCTGTAACTGTGGCTGTTTCTGTAAGGGTTTCCATCTTTGTGGAGCAGGCAGCAAGAGCGTTTAAAAAGATGGCAGAGGCAAATGCAGTTCCACCTAATTTGAGAAAATCGCGTCTTGAAAATTGCATTCCGCTATTGATTTTAGATTGATTTTTTTTCTTCATGTTTATCTCCTTATCATTACTTAAGATTCCTGTTTGAGTCTTGGATATATTACTAACAATATATCGCCTTGTCAATATGGATAGATGAACTGCGAAAAAGTTCTTCCAAAAAGCAATGGAATAATGATAGTAATTATATTTGAACGCTTGTGCTATAATAGCTTCAATATCAGTTTAGGAGCCGACCATAGCGCGTATAATTTCGGGCAAACCGCTGGCTGAAGATGTTTCGCTGGACTCTAACCTGCGTCCCAGGAGTCTGGAAGAATTCATCGGGCAGGCAAGAATAAAAGAAAACCTCGGCATTGCCATTGAGGCGGCCAAAGCCCGCGGCGAAGCCCTCGATCATGTTTTGCTTTACGGGCCGCCCGGTCTGGGCAAAACCACACTGGCTAACATCATTGCTATAGAAATGGGCGTCAGCATCCGCATTACCTCCGGCCCTGCTATCGAACGCAGCGGTGATCTGGCGGCTATTCTTACCAATCTTCACGCACAGGATATTCTGTTTATAGACGAAATTCACCGTTTGGGGCGTGATGTCGAAGAGGTGCTCTATCCGGCAATGGAGGAGCGGGCGCTGGATATCGTAATCGGAAAGGGGCCGACAGCCAAGAGCCTGCGTCTCAAGTTGCCGGCCTTCACGCTTATCGGAGCCACCACACGCTTTGCCCAGCTTTCCTCTCCCCTGCGTGACCGCTTCGGTTCTGTCTATCGCATGGATTTTTATGATGTGCCTGCCATGCATTCTATTGTTAAACGCTCCGCCCGTCTCCTTGGCGTTGAGTCGGAAGATGAAGGCTTGTATGAAATAGCCTGCCGCGCCCGAGGCACTCCGCGAGTGGCCAACCGGCTGCTCAAGCGTGTGCGAGACTATGCCCAGGTAAAGGCCGACGGCGCTATAACGCGTGAAATCGCGCTGACGGCGCTGGGACGGCTGGAGGTTGACGGCATCGGGCTGGATGAGATAGACCACCG
>CAYRSY010000035.1:0-14615 GCA_964427105.1 uncultured Dehalococcoidales bacterium | reverse complement strand
TATCCCGCTCCGATACAATACCTCATTCCCCGTCCCGTCAAAGGCCCCATTCCCATTGGTCCCGTTCCGTCACCTCGCGGCATTGTACTCTCTCCTCTCAATCTGTTTTCGTTTCGTTCGCACTCTCTTCCACCGGGAAGACGCCGCTTCCGCCATTTCGTCTCCCGTTTCCCGGGAGATCCGGAATACGGGAACCGCCGCATCGTCCTTTTCCCCGACCCGTTCCCGGGCCTGCCCCTGTTGGTCCTGTTCCGTCACCTCGCGGCATGATGGATCGCTCCTTTCAAATCGACGAAGCTCCGCTATTTCCGATCACCGGCTGCTGCGGCATCCAAACCGGCAGCATCCGCTTCCGGAAAATCGGGAAGCGGCTCGATATCCGACGCTTTCGCTCGATGCAGAAACGCCTCCATCGAACGCGCCATGTCGCCGATCACCGCCACCCACTCCCGAAGACGATATTCGCCGGCAGGCGTAATCGAATAGACGCGACGCGCGGGACCGCTGCCGGAGGTATCCCACTCCGACGCGACGATCTCCTCGACTTCGAGGCGCTGGAGCACCCTGTAGAGGCCTCCCAAATCGATTGCCGCGTCGGTAAGCGAACAATCCGTCATGTCGCGCGCAAGCTCGTACCCATGCGCATGCCCTTTCGTCTTCAGGAGAAAGAGCACGACAGGCTCCACAAAACGATAGATATTGCCCATTCCGCACGAACAGGGACTATTCCCGTGTCTTCCGCATCTATTTCGTGGCATGCATCCTCCTCCGACCCCGCGGTGATAGAGACTTTCGCTTTCGGGGCAAGAATAGCACAAGGACTCTATATATGCAACTTGCATATATAGAGTCCTTGTGACCGATCGCTCATTGCGCAGGGGATCTATGGTATTTCCCGGCTGTTTGTCTTTTCCTGCCTTTTCTCTTCAGGCGTGGTCGCCATGCGCGTCGGAAGGGCCGTCTTCCGAAACAGTCGCCACATCCCCCGGCCGTATCACGCCGCCGTGAAGCACTTCGAGAAAGTAGCCGACCGAGGGCAGCAGGCAGTACCCCCGGTAATCGTAGGAATGGGGTTCGTCGGGTCGCTTGCCCCGTTCGATCACGCGAAGGACGACCGTTCCGACGGAAAGGACGGTTCCAGGACGCATATCCCCTGGGAGGCCCCGGACGACGAGATTTTCGGCGAGGCTCCCGGGCGGGAAGGGAAACCCCGCCTTCACGGCCGCCGCGTCGATGTCCTCTTGACGCAACAGGCTGACCTGCCTCGGCGAAACGCCGAAGTGCGAATCCCCGCGTATCCCCCCGGGGATCAGGAACACCTGATCGACCGCCTTCTTGGGCTCCCGCCGCGTCGGGCTGACACACACCGCAATGATCGTTCCATCCATGAGCGACACCTCTTCCGCATAATATCGTCGTTTATCTCTACATCCATGCCGGCGTTCCTGTCAAGAACAGAAAAGACCGGAGCCGAATATGAAAAGAGCGCCCCGCTGAAAAAAGCGGGACGCTCTCTGACGCCATGTCGCGGCTCAGTTATACGCAAGCCGTGTTTCGGGGTCGCAGATGACGTTCGAGATCGTCTCCTGCCAGGACGGCGAGTCCCATGTTTTCAGGGCCGTGTGGATCGTGTAATACTTCTCCGGGATCGGATGCGTTCCGACGACGACGGGAAGCCCGTACGCCTCCTGAATGAAACGCCGGAAAAAATCGATCCTGATGCAGGGCGGATATCCGACGACGAGCCCGGTTGCAAGATGGATCACCGTCGCACCGTTCTTCTTCATCTCCGCCGGAGCGTACTCGATGTTCCCGCCCGGGCAGCCGGCGCAGGTCGTATAGCCGACTAGCTCGACCTCTTTGCCCTTGTAGAGGCTGAACGCTCCCTCCCGGTTGCGCAGCGACCGAAGGCACTTGCCCCCGGCGCAGGTATGGTAGCGGTTGCAGATGAAAATTCCTACGCGCACGATCTCGTTGCTCAATAGAAACCCCTCCCCGAATCGGAATACATGGGACATTCCACGGACTCCGGTTTGTTGAAGCCGACATCTGCCATGTCATGGAACGCTCTTACTTTATACCAACGGGAGCCTTTTGTAACCCCCTCCGGGTTTTTTCACCAGGAGAAACAACGGCCCGGAGTCGGGGTCATCCGAGAAGGAGCGTCGGCAGCCACATCGAGATCGCCGGGAAGAAGGTCACGGCCAGCAGCACGATAACGTCGCACAACAGAAAGGGCAACGACCCCTTGAAGATATCCATGATCGAGATATCGACAATCTTCGTACACGCGTTGAGGCACATTCCGAGAGGCGGCGTCACGAGACCGATCGCGAGGCCGACGATCATGATCGCGCCGAAGTGAAGCACATCGACGCCGATCGATTGCATGACCGGAAGAAGGATCGGAGTCACGAGAAGCAACGCGGGCGTGACGTCGACGAACGTTCCGATGAACAAAATAACGACGTCGAGCAACAGCAGGATCCAGAAGGGGCTCAACTCGAGCGTCCGGAAGAATTCCGCAATCGTCGCGGGAATCTGCTCGAGCGCCATGATCCAGCCGAAGATCATCGAAAAGCCGATCACGAGCATGACCGCCGCGGATGCACTCGCCGTGCGCAGGAGAATCGACGGCAAAAGCTTCCAGTTGAGTTCGCGGTAGACGAGCGAGCCGACCAGGAGCGCGTAGAATACGGCGACGCCCGCCGATTCGCTCGCGGTCGCGATTCCGAACGTGACCGATCCGATAATGATGAGCGGCGTCACGAGCGCCGGGATGCCGCCCAGAAGCGACGTCTTCCGACGGAGCGAGTGCGCCTTTTCGAGGTACCCCTTCCTGTGCGAGAGGAACAGCGACACGCCGATCTGGAGGACGCCGATCATGATCCCGGGGATGAGCCCCGCGAGAAAAAGCGCCGCCACCGAACCGCCGGAGATCATCGCGTAGGTCAGCATCGGGATGCTCGGCGGAATGATCATCCCCATTGTCGAGGCAGCGACCGTCACGCCCGCCGCAAAGCGACGCGGATATCCCATTTCTTCCATTTCGGGGATCAGCACCGAGCCGATCGCGGACGTGTCCGCGACCGACGAGCCGGAAATCCCGCCGAAGATCATGCTCGCGACGACGCAGACTTCGCTGAGGCCGCCCTTCACCGGACGGACGAGAGCGAGGGAGAAGTCGATGATCCGCCGCGTGATGCCGCCCTGGTTCATGAGTTCGCCCGACAGGATGAACAGCGGAAGCGCGATCATGACGTACGTGTTCGTCCCGGCCCAGATCCGCTGGGGGATCATGCCGATCATGTCCGGATTCGCGTAGAAGAGGTAGGCGAGGCTCGACGCCCCGAGCGAAAACCCGATCGGAACCCCGAGCGCGAGAAAAACGACGAAGAGGCCGAAAAGAATCAGCGCGCTCATGTGCGGGGGGCGCCTTCCCGTTCGGGATTACGGCCCGAAACCGCCCCCGCAAGCCGGACCATTTCGAAGAACGCGATCAGTCCGAAGCTGACGGGCAACATCGAGTAGAAGACCTTCATCGGCCAGAGCAGTCCCGGCGAGAGGACATCGCCAACCGTGGCGATCCATTCCAGGCTGTTCCATGCGCAGATCAACGATACCGCGATGACGACGCACGAAGCCGCGCCCGAACGGAGGCGGAAGAAAGAGGCCCCGCCGAGATTGTCGAACCAGTTCATCGTGATGTGCTCCCCCCTGTGGGTAGCGAGTGCGGAACCAAAATAGGTGATCGCGACGAAAAGCATCGTGATGGCCTCCTCGGCCCACGTGTACGTGAGATTGAACGAGTAGCGGAGAATCACCGACGCGATGACGAAGACCGACATCAGCCCCATCAGTGCGATGCATGTCCACCGAAGGAGCCGGTCGAGAATCTCGAGCGCGCGCGCCATTGAGCCCACTCCCTTGTGAATTCGTCCGGCCGGAGAAACGGATCCCTCGGGCCGGACGAATGTAGTCTGGTTGTCTATTTCCCTGCCGCGCAAACGGCGTCGAGATCCGCCTGCGTGAAGCAGCCCTTGTCGAGGAAGATCTTGTAGACGGGTTTCATCTTCTCGACGAACAGCTGATGCTGCTCCGGCGTCAGGACCGAGATCTGCATCGTCTTTTTGCAGATTTCGGCGCTCGCCCGGTTAGCCTCGGAGACGAGCTTGTCGTTCTCGTGCATCATTTCGACGGCGCACTCCGTGATGAGCTTCTTCGTTTCGTCGGGAAGCGTCTTCCACCACTTCAGGCTGACATAAAAGGGATCGGGATGGAACTGGTATTTCACCTCGGTGAGGTACTTCTGGACCTCGTTGAACTTCATCGACGTGATATTCGTGTAGGGGTTCTCCTGTCCGTCGGCGACGCCGGTCTTGAGCGCCATGTAGGTTTCGCCGTAAGGGATCGACACCGCGTTCGCGCCCATCGCCTCCATGGCCTTGATGATGCTCTGGAGCGGAGGCGTACGCATCTTGAGCCCCTTCATGTCGTCAGGGGTGAGCATCGGGCGCTTGTTGCAGGAGAAATGGCGGAACCCTCCGGCGTTCCCAGTGGCGGGGATGACGATGCCGTTCTTCTCGGCCTCCTTCGCGATCTTCGCGCCGATAGGACCGTAACAGATCGCCTCGACCTGTTTCTCGTCCCGGAACAGGAACGGCATGAGGTACAGGTTCAACGCCGGAGTGACGTCATCGAAGCATCCCGCCCGGCATGCCTGCAACGCGCCGAGTTTGACGGCCTCGATCATCTCCGGCTCGTTGCCGAGTTGCCCGGACGGGAAGATCTGGACCTGGATCTTTCCCCCGCTGCGTTCCTCGAGGATCTTCTTGAACAGCTCGAACGACTGGTGGCGCGGCGTAATCGTCGGTTGCGAATGCCCCACCTTCATGACGATATCGGCGGCATCCGCCCCTATCGCCGCCATACCGAGACACAACGCAAGGATCCCCACGACCAGAGACGCACATATCTTTTTCACTGCCGGCACTCCCTTTCGCAGCGTGTTGCGGATTCAGGGGCCGCGCCCCTGATTGAGCACATGGTCCGGGAAAGCTACGGGATTCGGACCCTCCCGAGGTCGAAAGATAGTTCGCAGGAAATCAGGCAAGCGGTTCCGTGAACTCTCTTTCCGACGGCATCCACACGGGCTCCAAAGCCGGCGACCTTGCACGTCACCAGAATCCGGCGGGCGGTCATCGTCGAGAGGCCCGTCCTTCTCCAGGCATTCGGCCGGAAAATCGGGAATCGCGAAGAGGCGATCGGGCACCCGAATACTCCGGTTTTCCGTTATGGAACGCTCCCCCGGTCCGTATCGTGGAAGCGTCAACAGGACGATATCGATAAAAAAATGGAATGCTATCCCGCTGAATGAAATGAGCGTACCAGATACGTTATTCTTCGTCAATGGATAAAAGCGAAAATTTAGTCAACGTAGAAAAATGCGGATTTTCCCCCGAACAAACCTCTCTGACCAGCTTCACGCGTTGCATCGTTTCGCCGGGGACGTTCCCGGGATTTTCTCGATCACACGGAAGAAAATGGGATTGAACTGTTGGAAGATTTGGTGTAGGATCTAACCGATATATCGGTTAGATATCGAATGCCGCCTTCCGGCGGCTCCGATTTCAAAACGACGGAGGGAAAGATATGGACGCATGGAGCCTGAATCGCGGCGAGAGCAGCAAGAGCGAGTCCGCGTACACGACAATCAAGGATCTGATTATGAAGGGACGGCTGACGCGCGACGACACCGTTTCCGTCAGCCTCCTCGCTTCAAAACTGGAAATGAGCAAGACCCCCGTTCGGGATGCGCTTCAGAAACTGGAATCCGAGGGCTTCGTGCGGATCATCCCGAATCAGGGGGTCGTCGTCTGCGATCTCACCGTCGGCGAGGCGAACTATATGTACGAGCTGCGCATCGCGCTCGAAGGCTACCTGTTGCGTCGTGTGATTCCGCTTCTGACCGACGCGCACATAACGGACCTGCGGCGCATCCTCGACAGGCAGCGGGACGCCATGCAGAAGAACGATCCCTACGAGTTCATGAAATACGACAACGAACAACACGGCTACCTTCACAAGGTGTACTACAACCCGATCGTCTTCGACGTCATGAGCCGACTCGTCGACCGGATCTACTTCGGGGGCATCCATGCCCTGCATCTGCCGGGACGCATGGACGCAACGCTCCGCGAGCACACGCTGATCGTCGACGCGATGGAGGAACGAAACACGGAGAAGGCATGCCAGGCGCTGGAATATCACTTCACGAAGGGGCTTTCCTCCACGACGACATCCGTGGAGATCCACATGCTGAAGAAGAGTTGAAGCACCACCCATCATAAAGGAGGGGAACAGGGTATGAAGAAGCGGTTTTGGAGTGTCGCGGCATCGGTGACGGCGGGGGTTCTTCTTGCGACGGCCTGTATTTCGGCGGAGGCGGCTCCGCTGCGCCTGAAGTTCGGCATTGCGGTCTCGGAAAACTCCACATGGTATCAGGGAGCGAAGAAATTCGCCGATCTGATCCAGGAACGCACCGGCGGGAAGTACGTCGTCGATCTCTTCCCCAGCGACCAGCTCGCCGCCGGGAACATCATCAAGGGGCTGGAGATGCTGCGCATGGGCGCGACGGATATCGACATGCGCTCGACGATCATCTACACGACGGTGGACCCGAAGTTCACGGTTCCGCTCATGCCGTGGCTCGTGCCGTCGTATGAGGAAGCGGACAAGGCGCTCGCCGGAAAGGGCGGCAGGATGCTCTCCGACCTCGTCAGGCAAAAGGGCATCGTTCCGCTCGCGTTCGGCGAGTCCGGGTTCCGCCAGGTGACGAACAACGTCCGTCCGATCCTTGCGCCCGCAGACATCAAGGGACTCAAGATCCGCATCCCGACGAACAAGATGTATATCGCGATGTTCCGCGCGCTCGGCGCCGACCCAACATCCATCAACTTCGGCGAGCTGTTCGCCGCGTTGCAGCAGGGGACGGCCGACGGCCAGGAAAATCCCCCCGACGTCATCGCCTCCGCACGCGTGCAGGAGGTCCAGAAGTACATGACGATGTGGAACGCGTCCTACGACCCGATCATCATGTCGGCGAGCGCGACGTTCTGGGGGCGTCTCTCCGATGCGGAAAAGGGCGTTTTCGAAAAGGCCGCGCTCGAGGCCATGGCGTACCAGAAGAAGATTTCCCGCGAAAAGAACGACCAGCTCGTGACGGATTTCAAGGCGAAGATGACCATCGCCGAACTGACGCCCGAGCAGGTGAAGGCGTTCCGCATCGCCGTGCAGCCCGTATACGACGAATACGAGAAGCTCGTCGGACTGGAGCTGCTCGAAGCCTTCGGATACAAGAAGTAGAAACGGAAACCGGAAAAATGGGGGCGGATTCCTTCCGCCTCCATTTCCATTTGGAGGTCCGCACATGAAATATGTCGATATGCTCGAGGAAACATTTGTCGTCGTCAGTCTCGCCGTCATGGTCATCATCAACTTCGGGAATGTCCTTTCCCGCTATTTCATCCACGCGTCCTGGGCCTTTTCCGAAGAACTCGTCGTCATCCTCTTCGTGTACAACAGCTTTTTCGCAGCGTCCATCGCATACCGGAGAAACGCCCATCTCGGGTTCACGTTCATCGTGGAACGGCTCGGGCATCGCGGCAGGAAACTCGCGGCCGTCTTCTCGACGACGCTGACGGTCATTCTCATGTCCCTTCTCGTGAAATACGGCGTGGACATGCTCCGGAGCCAGATCATGTTCGACCAGCGAACACCTGCGATGGGACTTCCGGAATGGGTCGCCGGAATATCGGTCCCGCTCGGGGCGCTCATCATCATCGTCCGCGTCCTGGATGTCTGCCGGCAGACGTTGCGCGAATGCGACGCACGCTGATTCGGGGAGAAACGATATGATGGCTTGGGTCCTGTTCGGTCTCTTCTTTGTCCTTCTTTTCCTGGGCATTCCGATTTCCGTCTCGCTCGGATTGTCCGCCATCGCGTCCATGGCCCTGTACGGATTTCCGGTCGCGATGTTTCCCCTCGTGATGTACGCGTCCCTCGGAAAATTCACGCTGCTCGCGATTCCCTTTTTCGTTCTTGCCGGCGTCATCATGGAATACGCGGGAATTTCCAAGCGGCTGATCCGCTTTGCGAACGTCCTCGTGGGACACGTCCCCGGAGGGCTCGCCATCGTCACGGTCCTCGTCGCGTGTTTCTTCGCCGCCATCTCGGGATCGGGTCCGGCGACCGTGGCCGCAATCGGGACGATTCTGATCCCGGCGATGGTCGACGGCGGATATGAACGGGGCTTTTCATGCGCTCTCATCGCCGCGTCGGGGAACATCGGCATCATCATCCCGCCGAGCATCGCCTTCGTCGTTTTCGGCGTGCTCGCGGAAGTTTCCATCGGGCGCCTGTTCATCGCAGGGATCGTTCCGGGACTGCTGATCGGCGCTGCCCTGATCATCGTCAGCCTGTACCTCGTCAAAAGCCGCGGAATGAAACTCAAAACCAACCCGAGGAGTTCCTGGCGGGAACGGTTCGATGCGCTGAAGGAAGCGGTCTGGGGGCTTCTCGCCCCCGTATTCATCCTCGGCGGAATCTACGGCGGATTCGTCACCCCGACGGAAGCGGCGGGCGTCGCGGTCGTTTACGGACTTTTCGTGGGACTCTTCATATACCGAGAAATCCGGCTCCGCGATATCCGGAAGGTCCTGATCGACGCAAGCGTCAGCTCCGCGGTCGTGATGTTCATCATCGCGTTCGCCAGCGTCTTCGCGTGGCTGCTGACGACGGGGCGCATCGCGACATCCATGGCCGAGAGCATGATGGCGATAAGCTCAAACAAGTACGTCCTTCTCGTCATCATGAACATCGTGCTTCTGATCGCCGGATGCTTCGTCGACGCCGCATCCGCCTACTACATATTCGTTCCCATCATGCTGCCGGTTATCCGTCAGATCGGCGTCGACCCGATCGTCTTCGGCGTATTCATGACCGTCAACCTGGCGATCGGCATGATCACGCCCCCGGTTGGGCTCGATATTTTCATGGCGTCCAACGTCGGCGGAATTTCGCTGAAGGAAGTGTCCGTCAAGGTGATTCCATTTCTGCTCGCAAGCATCGTCGCACTCATCGCCATTACGTTCGTTCCGGCCCTGTCCCTGTGGCTGCCGGATCTCATAGGAATCCGATAAGGCGCGGGAGGACTTCGCATATGAAAATCACGATCGTCGTCGAAAACTACACGAACAGGGCGGATCTGATCCCCGAGTACGGTTTGAGCGTCCATATCGCGGATGGAGACGCGTCGCTCCTTATGGATACGGGGCAACGCGACGCGCTTTTTACGAACGCCCCGCTTCTCGGGATCGATCTCTCCGCGCTGGAACACATCATCCTGAGCCACGGGCATTTCGATCACGCCGGCGCCCTTGCGCGTCTCCTGATGCAGACGAAGGATCCCCTTTTGTGGGCGCATCCGGCGGTGTTGGACCTACATTCGCGTTTTAGGGGGGGGCGCATGGCGTTCATCGGATGCCATCTCAACCGCGAAGCGGTGCGGTTCCGCGAAATAGCGGGACTGACGCGTATTACGGACAACGTGTTCGCGATGGAGATTCCCTCCGACGCGAGAAACCCGGAGTTCGTCAATACGCCGGAACATCTCGTGCTTCCTCTCGAAGACGGAACGACCATCACAGATCCCTTCACGGACGACGTTTCTCTCGTTGTTCGGGGAGAACGGGGGCTGAGCGTCATTCTGGGGTGCGCCCACGCAGGCGTCGTGAACATTCTCGAGGAAGCGGCCCGCTGCTTCGGCACGCGGGAATTCGACACCGTCCTCGGCGGCATGCACATCGGGGACGCGCCGGACGACTATGTCGACATGGCGACGTCCGCACTGACGCAGCGCTTCCGGGTGCGCCGGTGGCGTCCCTGCCACTGTACGGGAATCCGCTCCGCGTGGAAGCTCGCCTCGAAAGCCGAAGACGTCGACTGGGCGGGCGTGGGAACGATTCTCGAGATGTAGCATTACCGTTTCGGGAAAAATCCGACCGGACGAATACTCCGGCGCGGAGAATCCCCTCGATTCTGTTTTGACAGAAAAGACGCAATTTTGTCATAATACTGCCCGGGAGGTGAGTGTATGCTGGATTCACTCAAAGTAACCGTACTTGCGGAAGACAGCGTCCCGTATGAAAGCCCGCTTCTGGGACAACATGGAGTCTCGTTCTGGCTGGAGGCGACGGCCGCGAACGAACGACGGCGGATTCTCGTCGATGTGGGACAGAATCCCGACGCGTTGCTCTACAACATCGGAAAGCTGAACATCCCGCTCGCGCAGACCGATGCCGTGGTGCTCACGCACTGCCACTACGACCACACGCAGGGGCTCGCCCAAATCCTGCGGGCCATCGGCAAACGGGACGTTCCCGTCATCGCGCATCCTTCGCTGTTCCGGCCAAACTTCATCACCGCGCCCTTCTTCCGGCACGTCGGTGTGATGCAGGGGGACGAACCGGCGGATGTTCACGCCGCCGGGGGATGCCTCTTCCCGGTCGTCGGACCGATGCAACTGATGCCGGGACTTACGACGACCGGCGAGGTTCCGCGTGTGTCCGACTTCGAGGAGGTCGGCATCGCGCTCTCCACGATCGACGCCAACGGGCGGGTCGTTCCCGATACGATGCCCGACGACATCGCGATCGAGGCGCGCGTGAAAGGGTGCGGGACGGTGATCGTCACGGGATGCAGCCACGCCGGAATCGTCAACATCCTGAAACATTCCGTCCGGCCCGGCGAACGCGTCGCGGGAATCATCGGCGGACTGCATCTCGTCGAGGCTTCGGAAGAACGGATCGCGAAGACCGTCGCGGCAATGTCGGAGTTTTCGCCGTCACTCGTGGCCGCGGGGCACTGCACGGGGTTCCGCGCGCAGGCGGCCATCTACGCGGCCTTCGGCGACCGGTTCGCAACGATGGGATCCGGGACGGTTTTTTCTTTCACGGCATAGAACCGCATAGAGAGGGAGGGAAAAGAGAAAATGTCGCGGCAGGATCTGCAGTTGACCGGCATTCTCACCATAGGTCTCGCGCTGTTCAGCGCGCACTTCGGCGTGGGGGATATCATCTTCCCCGGGAAACTCGGCTTCGATACCGGATCGCTCTGGCTCATCGCAGGGCTCGGGTATTTTTGCGTCAACACGATCATCGCGTATCTGGGGTACCTCGCAATGGCCAAGGATCGCGTCGGCATCGCCCACATGGCGGGGGAAATTCTGACTCCCTTCTGGGGCAAGGTCTTCGGAGCCATCCTGATGCTGGTCGTCGGCCCGGTCTTCATTCTTCCCCGCGTCGCCTCGGCGACGCATGAGATGTCCATCCTGCCCTTCTTCCCGCAGACGCACATCGCCGTCACGCTCGCCGTCTTCTTCGCACTGAACGCCTACGTCTGCCTGAACCGGACGGCTGTCGTCGACCGGCTCGGCAACATTCTTTCCCCGGCGCTCGTGCTCTTCATCGGCGCAATCTCCATCAAGGGCATCGTGACGCCTATCGCGGCGCCGGTCGCAAGCACCGTCACGACCCAGGCGGCATTCGGCGTCGGATTCAACTTCGGCTACAACACGATGAACGCGATAGCAGCTGTCCTTATGGGCGGCTGGATCCTCAACGTCTTCTCGCTTCGCGGCATTACGGATCCCGAAGCCCAGCGGCGAAATCTCATCCGCGTGGGGCTGGTCACGGTGGTCCTTCTAGGCGTCACGCAGATGTGCCTCACGTGGCTCGGCGCGAGTGCGGGCGGCGTCTACCCGCAGGCGACGCTCGGCGACCTCCCGCTCAAGGTGACGACGCACCTGTTCGGCGCGCCGGGGATGATCGTTTTCGCGGTGCTTATGGCGCTCGCCTGCTTTACGACCAGCGCCGGACTCACGGCGACGGCAGGGGCGTTTTTCGAACAGATCACCGGAGGACGACTATCATACGCAACCGTCGTGATCGTGTCGAGCGTTTGCGGTTTCGCCCTCGGGCTTGTGGGGCTCTCGAAAATCGTCGGGTACACCGTTCCTTTCCTGACGCTCCTCTACCCCGCGCTGATCGTCATCATCATCGGAACGTACTTCCTCAATGTGGGCGAAAACCGCCCGATGCTGCTCGGCGGCGTCTTCATGGCGCTGCTCTTCGGGTTCTTCGAGGCCGTCAAGGTCGCCGGGTTCGACGTCGCGTGGATGCAACAGGCGTTGGGAGCCATGCCGCTCAATCAGTACGGCTTCCCGTGGCTGCTTCCCACGATCGCGGGGTGCGTCATCGGGAAATTCCTTCCTTTCGGACGCACGCGCGGCTGAGTTATATCCAAGGCAATCGTTCCGATATCTTCCCCAAGGGCGGCGTCTCCGAAGACGTCGCCCTTTTCGCCGCCTCGCAGCGGATGTGAAACGCCGGGGCGCAGGCGAACATCTCCCGGAACTACACGATCCACTTCCGCCGCACGTTCCGCACGCTGAAGGCGAAAAGAAAAGCGCAAAAGCCCGCGAGCGCCGCGAAATCGAGCGAGAGCGGCATCGACGCCCCGTTCGAGAGCGCCCCGCGGAGCGCGTCCGCGCCGTACGTCAGCGGCAGGACATAGGAGATCGGACGGAGCAGAAGCGGCAGCCGCTCGATCGGCAAGAACAGTCCGCACAGGAAGAGCATCGGAAAACGGAAGAAGTTGGAAAACGTCTGCGCCTCGAAAATCTCGCTGACGGACACCGCGACGAAGAGCCCGAGGAACGTGCAGGAGACGGCCATCAGAAACGTCGTCGCGAGGAACGCGCTCCACGAAATCCCGGAGAGGTCCGTGAGGAACGACGCGATCGCGACGGGAACGAACGCGTTGAGCACCCCGAAGACGATCGCTCCGGACGTTTTCGCGAACATCAGAAGCTCCAGCGAAACCGGGGCGAGCAGGAGGCGTTCGAATGACCGGCTCTTCTTTTCGAACGTGATCGTCACGGCGAGCATCGACGTCGTCCCGAACAGGATCGAAACCGCCACTACCCCCGGCAGGACATTCGCGATGCTTTCGACGCCCTGCCCTGAACGGATGAAGAACATTCCGGTCCACGCGATCGGAAAGATCAGTCCCCAGCTGACGTTGGGCGGCTTGAGATAGTAGGTCTTCATGTCCTTCAGCAGGATGTTCCAGAACGCGATCCACCGCTTCATCCGTTTCCACCGCCCTTTTCCTTCTTCATCGTCTCCGCCCCGAGGCCCGTAATCCGGACGAAGACATCCTCGAGCGACGGACGGACCTTGCGCGCCTCCTCGACCTCGACGCCCCGCTCTTCGAGAAACCGTACGATCGGCCCGACCCGGAAGGGTTCCGATCCTTCGGCTCGGACGCGCCCCGGCCCGGCCGAGTCGAACCGGAGGCCCGGAAACGCCTCCGCGAGCTGTTCGCAGACGTCGCCGGAACCGGAGAGCGTCAGCACCGCCGCGTGGATGCCGCGCACGGGTTCGAGAAGGTCGGACACCGAATCCACGCGCAAAATCCGCCCTTCCACGATAAAGGCGATCCGATTGCAGAGGCGTTCCGCCTCTTCGATATAGTGGGTGGTGAGAAGAACGGTCGTTCCCGAAGCGTGAAGCGTCGCGAGGCGCTGCCGGATGGCGCGGGCGCTTGCGACATCGATTCCCGTGGTGGGCTCGTCGAGGAAGAGAATAGGCGGTTCGTGGATGATCCCGGCCGCGATCGTGAGGCGGCGCTTCATGCCCTTGGAGTAGCCGCCGAAAAACCGTCCGCCCGCTTCCGAAAGGCCGAACTCGTCGAGAAGGCGCTTCGCCCGCGCGAACCGCTCCGCCTTCGGCAGGCCGTAGAGAGCTCCGCAGAACGCGAGGTTGTCGAGTCCGGTCAACTCGGGGTAGAGATTGCTCTCGTCCGGCACGACGCCGATCAGGTGCTGCGCGGCGCGCGGGTTTTCCGAGCAGTTGACGCCTCCGATGGAAATCGTTCCGCCGTCGGGGCGCGCCAGCCCGGTCAGCATGGAAATCGTCGTGGTTTTTCCGGCCCCGTTGGGCCCCAGGAGCCCGAAGAAATCTCCCTTCTTCACCGAAAACGAGACATCCGACACGGCCTTGACATCCCCGAATTGCTTGTGAATCCCCCGAACCTCGATGTCCGGCATTCACAGACCTCCTTCTTTCCGCTCCGTCACT
Organism: uncultured Dehalococcoidales bacterium; assembly: GCA_964427105.1. Classification (GTDB taxonomy): domain Bacteria; phylum Chloroflexota; class Dehalococcoidia; order Dehalococcoidales; family UBA1222; genus SURF-27. Next base: position 414 of record CAYRSY010000035.1, on the reverse strand, counting down.
CGGGCGGAGAAAGGAACGCCCCCATTTCCGCACTCCATCGCGCCAGCGTCTCCGGGTTGACGCGATAGTGCACGAAGTACCCCTTCTTATCGGCGACCAGAATGCCCGCATCCCGCAGGACGCGAAGATGCTGCGACACAGCGGCGGGCGTGATCGAAAGGCGGCTCGCGAGCGCGTTGACGCACAGGGGGCGCAGAAGCAACGCCTCCAGCAGACGAACGCGTGTCTCGACCGAAAGGGCCCTGCAGATTTGAACGAACTCGGAACGATCCATGGGCGTCATTCCTTTTAAGTATCTACGCGGATACTTTATTATGGGGAGGTCCGGACGTCAAGCGTCCGTCCGTTTTCGGGCGATACGTGCGACCTTTGCGCCGGTCGCGCGTTGCAGATCGGCAGGGGCAAGAAGCATCT